>JAFRWY010000040.1 GCA_017437905.1 Eubacterium sp. | reverse complement strand
GACAGTCTCTGGCTGGCAATCTTCTTCCATACCGCGTGGAATTACAGCCAGAATATCATCTTTGGGCTGAAGAACAGCGGAACGGCGGCGATCTACTCCATCTACCGGCAGCAGGGCGAAGCGAGAACGGGCTTCTTCTATCATACCGGTTTCGGTGTGGAGGGCAGCCCCGGAGGATGCCTTATGCTGGCAGTGATCATTGCGGTGGTTCTGCTGATCGCCCGGAGAAGGAAGCTGCAGCCGAAGGATTACTGGGCTGAGGCGGAGCTGGAAGCGGATGCGGCGCTTGCCGCCGGTACAGAGGGCGTAGAGTTACTCCAAGCGAAGAAAGAAGATCCTGAATCTGGCAGAGGCTGCTCTTGATTTTAAGTCTGTCGGCTGGGGACTGACGTATTGCAGAAACCATATCGACGAGATGAAGGCCCGGATGCTGACGGATATGGAGAAAGCGGATTTCCTGTTTAAGGAAAATGTGATGGACTTCGGCAGTGATCTGCAGCGGAGCATCTATGTCGGAAGCTGTATCCCGTCAGAGGAGGAACTGGAGAAAGCATCTCCGGAGAAGCAGCTGCTTTATCCGGAATATACAGAGAATATGATTCTGCTTTATTGCATGAGGCGGTTTATGCCACTGCAGCAAAGAGAGACTCCTTGCCGTTGTTAAGTGACCGAGTTGGTGTTATGGAACAGATTGAAGGAGATGCTGATATTCAAAAACACTGGCAGGACTATCAGGAAAAATACGACTATGCAACTATGTTTGAGTGGCCATATGTTTTAGCAGCGATTAATAAACTATTTGAGGAGATAGGGTATTAATACTGTACCACAACTGTACCATTTACTGTACCTCTTGAAAACGAATTTGGTATCAAAACACGAAAAAAGACGAAAATCGAAAAATCGGCAAGTACACATCAGATTTGCCTCAGATTTGCCTCAGAGCCCGCCAGGGCGACTTTTTTTGTTCTTTTGGTTTCTTGCCCGACTGCAAAAACGTTATGATTTGTTTGAAATGCGCCTCGACAGGGGCGCATTTTTTACCGGTGAAATGCCAAGAGAAGACTTGTAATTGTCAGGTGTTAAATATAAAATTAAGGAAAGCGATCGAGTCATATAATGATTCCGCAAGCAGTCATGGATGAAATTACGAGTGAACCTGCAGGGGGCAGAGTGTCCGGATGTGATTGGATCTTAGTTTAAGATATTGGAGATCCCTGCATCGATTATCCGACTGAAATGAAATCTATAGAGCTTGATGCGGCGTTTTATTATTCAATCGAAATCGATGATGATGCAGAGATAAGTCTTCCTTTTATCAGGAGTTTATTTGAGGAGATTGCCCGGGAAGATAATGCACACAGACTCTTCAGCGATTTACGCATAGAAGAAGAACCTGAAGTGATCAGTGTTTTTCACAGCTATAATAAATTCAGGATCCTGCATGAATGCAAGCTTTATAACGACAGGGCGAAGTATGTTATAAACGATGATCATGATCATTTTCCCAAAGATGAGTTATACAGGATGGCATTTACAGATCCGATAACCGGACATTATAACTGGAGTCATCTTGTGGCCTTTCTGGAAATGCCCGGAAACAGAGAGATCTATGATTATGCCTTCGCACATTTTGACATAAAGCAGTTCCGCGTAATAAATGAAGCATACGGACACATAGCAGCCAACAGGGTTCTGATCAATACGGTAAAAGCATTGAATGAAGCGGATTTCGTCTATGCAAGTGCGCGGTGTCATAATGATAATTTTGCAATGCTCATTAAAGATATGCCGGAGCCGGAACTGAAACAAAAGCTTTTGGATCTATTTGAAAAAATATCTGTGTTGGAAGAAGATCCCAATTATAAAGTCTATTACAAGTGCGGAGTTGTTCCTATGCGGCGTGCAATGCTGTCCGGAAACAGAGTTGCAGATGCAGCCAAGATGGCTCAGGCGCTGTGTACAGATCTAAAGGGAATGGAGGTGGTTTTCTTCACAGATAAAATGCATGACGACCTTTCGTGGGGTAATTACATAAAGGCCTATGTGGAAACGGCGTTAGAACAGGATGAATTCGTCGTGTATCTTCAGCCCAAAATTAGTATTTCGACGGAAAAGATAAAGGGTGCCGAAGCGCTTATCCGCTGGAATTACAAAAACAAGGAGTTTCTATCGCCCTACAGATTTATTCCGTTTTTTGAAAAAGACGGCACTATTGAAAAAATAGATGATCTTGTTTTGAATAAAATCTGTAAGACCATGGGACGCTGGAAAAAGGAGGGAAAACCTCTTTATCCGATTTCGGTGAATCTTTCGCGCAGCCGCATGTATGATGAACACCTTGTAGATAAACTTACAGGCATTGTCGATTCCTATGGGGTTGACCATCACCTTATAGATTTTGAGCTTACTGAAAGCGCCACATACGATAATATGGACCGCATGTTATCTGTTTTGCGGGAGCTCCGTGATCGCGGGTTTAAAATATCCATGGACGACTTTGGAACAGGTTATTCTTCACTGTCGCTTCTGACACAGATGCCGATCGATACTTTAAAGATTGACAAGAGCTTTGTCGACAAGATCGCAGATGATGCTGATTGTAAAGAAGACATTATCCTTCTGCGGCATATAATCACCCTTGCAAAAGAACTTGGGTTTGTCTGTCTTGCCGAAGGAGCAGAAAGCCGCATACAGATTGACCGGTTGCGTGACCTTGGTTGCGAGGTCATTCAGGGTTACTACTACAGTAAACCGATTCCTCTTGAAGAATATGAAGAAAAGTATCTATAAGAAAGCGCTGAGATTTGAGGAGGCAAATCGGATCATATGCTTCAGGAAGGATATTTAGATACACATACATCAAATGAAAGCCATCGGATTGTAATGTGCCGTGGAAGTAGATCACACTTTCGTTGCAGTCCTTCATGGTAAGGTTTTTCAGAGAGAGGAAGGCAATTCTGTATTGATTGAAGTGTCGGAAATAAGGTATAATATTCATAAGTATCGGCATTTGTATGCGAGATTGATCGTTATGGGGGGGGGATTGTGACGTGACTTGCTGTGCATGGGAGGGTTATTTATGAACGATACATCATCTGCGAACACTTCAACCGAGCTGAAACCTTATCTGTCGAAACGGGCGGTCTGGGCTTTGTCGGTAGGCTCGGCGATCGGCTGGGGATCTCTGGTCGTTACCAGCAATAACTATCTGTCCCAGGCAGGACCGCTGGGATCCATTCTGGGATTACTGATCGGATTTGCCATGATGCTCATGGTGGCAAATCATTACAGCTTTCTGGCGAACCGCTATCCCGGCACGGGCGGGCTGTACAACTATATCAAACACGTCTTCGGATATGACCGGGCCTTTCTTGTGGGCTGGTTCATGTTCCTGATCTATATTGCCATTTTCTGGGCAAATGCCACAAGTCTCCCCCTTTTTGCGCGATATTTCCTTCAGGGGATCTTCAAGGTGGGATATCTTTATACCATATTCGGCTATGAGGTTTATCTCGGCGAAGCCCTGGTGACGCTGGCGGTCATCGCGCTGATCGGACTGCTCTGCGCGAAGCAGAAAAAGGCCACGGCCCACCTCATGGTGATCATGGTCCTGATCTTCACCATCGGCATTACCTTCTGTTTCGTGGCCGCCATGTTCGGCTTCGGCGGGTCCGATATGACCATGGAGCCGGCATTCCTTCCGGATGCAAATGTGGTGCGCCAGGTTGTCCGTATCGCGTTCATTTCTCCCTGGGCCTTCATCGGCTTTGAAAGCGTTTCTCACTCCGCATCGGAGTACAAATTCAAGCACAGTCAGTTATTCCGCGTGCTTCTCATTTCCCTGATCGTTACCACGGCTCTGTACATTTTCGTCATACTTCTCAGCACCTCTGCCTATCCCGCAGGCTGCTCAAGCTGGCTTGATTATATCAGCCGTCTGGATGAGTTTGAGGGGATCGAGGGGCTGCCGGCATTCTATGCGGCAAAGCATTATCTCGGATCCGCCGGCGTCTATATCCTGATGGCCTCTCTTCTGGCCCTGGTCCTGACCAGCCTCATCGGAATGCTTCGTGCCCTCAGCCGTCTTTGCTACGCAACGGCGAAGGATGACATCCTGCCGGAACGTTACGCCAGGCTGAGCGATAAGCAGATTCCTGTGAACGCCATTCTCCTGGTGCTCCTCCTATCCCTGCCGATCCCCTTTATCGGAAGAACAGCCATCGGCTGGATCGTGGATACCACCACCATCGGCGCCACCATCCTGTATGGCTTTGTATCCGTGGCGGTTTTCAAGGTCTCGGGGAAAGAAGGCAAGACGAAGGACCGCTTCCTGAGCGGGATCTGTCTGATCATCCTGGTCATATTCATGCTGTTCCTGACCTTCCCGGGCATTTTCTCCGACCACACCATCGAGACGGAGACCTACGCCCTTATGACCATCTGGTCTGTGATGGGCCTGTTTTTCTTCCACTGGGTGATCCAGCGGGATCACGCCCGAAGATTCGGCAAGGCGATCATTGTCTGGATCTTGCTCCTGGCCTTTATCGTTCTGATGACCCTGGCCTGGTCGGAACGGATCAATGAGAGCAGAGAAAATGCGGTGATGAAGGACATTCACGGCTATATCAGCAAAACCGCGGATCAGGAGCTGCTTTCCATGGATGCGGAACATTTCCTGGAGACCCAGAGCGAGAAGCTGCATGATATGGACAATACCAGCGCCATGATCATCATGTCCCTGTTCGGCATGTCCCTGGTGGTCATGCTGGTGAATTACCGCTCCATGCAGAAATGGGAACAGAAGGCCGTAAGCGAACGGGATCAGGCGCGAAACACTGCCCTTACAGATCCCATGACAGGGGTGAAGAGCAAGCACGCCTTCCTTCTCGCCCAGAAGGATCACGATGCCGCCATTGAGAATAAAGCGTCAAAGCCCTTTGCCGTGGCCGTCTGTGATGTAAATGGATTGAAGGTCATAAATGATACTCTCGGCCATAAGGCGGGCGATGAATATATCATCAAGGCCTGCCGGATGGTCTGCAATATCTTCCAGCACAGTCCCGTCTATCGGACCGGCGGTGATGAGTTCGTGGTGATCCTCACCGGAAGAGATTATCTGATCCGCAAGGAACTGATGCTGGCACTGCATGGCCGCTCCGTGGAACATATCAGCACCAAGGACGTTGTGGTTTCCGGTGGATTCTCGGACTATAATCCCGAAGAGGATACTTGCTTCCATGATGTATTCGAACGGGCGGATGGGCTGATGTACGAGGAGAAGAAGCTGCTGAAGGGCATGGGGTCTATCTCAAGAGAGGATGCGGAGGTTGCAGCGCAGCCGGTATTCATCGAAGAAGAGAAACCGGACATCCTGAAGATCAAGCGCTACATCCTCATTGCCGAAGATGAGCATATCAATCAGGCCATCCTGGAGAGCATGCTTGAGGACAGCTATGATATCCTGCTTGCTGCCGACGGCAGCGAGGCCCTGGAGCAGATCAAGACCCACATGGAGGACATCGCCATCGTACTGATGGATCTGCAGATGCCCATGATGAGTGGTAAGGATGTTCTGAAGATCATGAAGGAGGAGGAAGAACTAAGGGATATCCCCGTGATCGTTATGACTGCGGACGAAACCGCAGAGGTGGAGTGCCTGAAGCTGGGTGCATATGACTTCATCCCGAAGCCCTATCCGTCCGCGGAGATCATCCGCGCCCGGGTGAACCGCTGCATCGAGCTTTCCGAGAAGAGCAGCATCATCCGGACAACAGAGCGCGACAGTCTGACCAACCTCTTTAATCTGGATTACTTCCTCCGTTATATCCGGTTGTTCGATCAGCATTATATGGATATGCCCATGGATGCCATCGTTCTGGACGTGAACCATTTCCATATGATCAATGAGCGTTACGGAAAGCCGTATGGTGACAGCGTGCTGGCAAGGATCGGCAAGCGTGTCCGTCAGATCTCCCGGGAGCTGGGGGGCGTCGGATGCCGCCGGGAAGCGGATACCTTCTTCATCTATTGTCCCCATCAGGAGGATTACGGCAGCATTCTGGAAAAGGCGTCAGAGGGGCTGGTGGACGAAAATGTTTCAGAGAACAGAGTCCGGCTTCGCATGGGTGTTTACTCCCAGGTGGATAAGTCCCTTCAGATCGAGCACCGTTTTGACTATGCGAAGATCGCCGCAAATTCCGTGAAAAGCGGTTACCGGAAGGCTGTGGGGATCTATGATACGGAAATGCACGAAGCAGAGCTCTACAGGGAACGCCTGCTGGAGGACTTCAAGCCTTCGCTGGAAAGCAACCGTTTTGTGGTATATTTCCAGCCGAAATACGATATCCGTCCGGATACGCCCGTTCTGGCAAGTGCGGAAGCACTGGTGCGCTGGGATCATCCGGAACTCGGCCTGATCAGTCCGGGTGTTTTCATCCCGCTTCTTGAGGATAACGGCCTGATCCTTGATCTGGATCAGTTTGTATGGCGCGAGGCGGCTGCAAGGATAAGGGACTGGAAGGACCGCTTCGGATTCTCCGTTCCTGTATCGGTAAATGTATCGCGGATTGATATGCTTACACCGAACCTTAAAGCTATTTTCAAAGAGATACTGGAAGAGTACAGGATAGAAGCGGATGATCTTATGCTGGAGATTACAGAGTCTGCCTATACCGGGGATTCGGCTCAGGTTATTTCTACCGCGAAGGAACTGCGTGGCATGGGTATGGGATTCCGTATCGAGATGGACGATTTCGGAACCGGGTATTCATCTCTTTCCATGCTGGCACATCTTCCCATCGATGTGCTGAAGCTGGATATAAGCTTTATCCGCAGTGCATTTGGAGAAACAAGAGATGTGAGGATGATCGAGCTCATCATCGATATTGCGGATTATCTGCATGTACCTGTGATCGCCGAGGGTGTGGAAACCGAGGAACAGTATCTGGTGCTGAAGACCATGGGCTGCGATCTGGTACAGGGTTATTATTTCTCGAAGCCTGTGCCGCCTGAGGCGTTTGATCAGTTCCTGATCGAACGGTCAAAGGCCGGTGATGTGGTTCCGACATCCACCAAGAAAACATATATGAGCATTTCCAAGGCGCTGACCAGTGATTTTGATAGCATATTCTATGTAGATGTGGTTACGGATTTCTATCTTGAGTTCTATACGGGAAAGGACGGGGATCTGGAGATCCGGCCGGGCGGGGTGGATTTCTTCAACGAGGCCCGGGAAAAGCTGCTGAAGGATGTGAGTGAAGCGGATGCAGAGAAAGTCAGGGAAGCAACCGGTAAGGCAAACCTGATCCGGGTTGCAGAACAGGAAGAGACAATATCCATTTCCTTCAGTAAAAACCGAAACGGCGTGTCCGCCGCTTATTTGCTGCAGACCATAAGGACCCGCGAGAGTGACCATAATCACATTGTGATCGGAGTGCGTCAGGAGGCGGGAATTGCATAAGAAGACAGCATGAAAAAAGTGATAATGCGAAGGATCCTCCGCATTATCACTTTGTGCATGGTTTCGGCTATAAGGCTGCCCGATCAGCTCAGGGTTCGCTCGGTGATTATAAGTCAAAGATTATGAGATGGAGCAAAAGGTAGGGGAATGAATCGGATTTATTGGGACTTGGACAGAATATCCATATTGACTGACTCCATGGATGCATCTTCACATAGTCATGCGATGATGCAGTTCTTTTTATGCGCGGAAGATAAACTTAATATTAAGATCGGGAAAAACAAAGTCGATGCTGAATGTGTCCTGGTCAATAAGAATGTCAGTCATTCTTTCAAAGCGGACAAAAAAATCTGCCTTACGGTTATCATAGAACCGGTATCGGATTTTGGAATGGCTCTGGATGAACTTCTTAAGGGACGGGATTATTTGATTATTGACAGATCAGGCCTGGGGACGCTGAAAGAGAAAGTGCTTCTTATGAAAGATGAATCGGACAAAGTGGTTTATCCCGAGCTTAAAGATGCGATGTACGGGTGTTTTGATCTTGTGCCTGCAAATAAGGTTCTTGACGAGCGTATTGCCGAATTCCTGGATATGTTGGATCACTGTGACTGTGAAGATCACTCCATAGATGAGTATGCCGGAAAACTCTGCTTATCTTCCAGCAGATTCTCACATCTTTTTTCCGAACAGGTCGGAATCCCCATCAAGAAATATCTTAGCTGATGGCATTGCTCAGGGCCGTCGGAATTCCCTGCAGATTACATGGTTCGGAAGTGGATAAACATTTTCAGGAAGGAGTAACTTCCGGGCTTATTTCCGTACTGGCACCGGGTACGATTGTACACACCTGGGCAGAGGTATATTATAAGGGTGACTGGATAGCGCTGGAAGGAGTTATCACAGATGAGCCGTATATCAAAGGAATAAAGAATAAGTATAAAGTTGTAAAAGGGCCTTTTGCCCGTTATGCTGTTTCGGTAAAGGATCTGTGTACTCTTTCTCTTGAATGGCATGGTGAGGATATTTTTGTACAGAACGAATCCGTGGTAAAGGATTTCGGAGTCTATGATGATCCGGATGCCTTTTTTAAGGGCCATCCGCAGACATGGAGCAAGATCAAAAATATCGCCTATGTTCATTACGGGCGGAAAAAGATGAACAGAAATGTAAGGAAAATACGTCTTAGGGAGAAACAGGGTATGATGATTTACGGTTTATGCTGAACATTTCAAGACGCATGAACCTGATTTGATCGAGATACATTATGGGAATCAATCATTTGAGGGGGAGAACATTGAAACCACCGGTTCGGCCGGTGGTTTTTTTGTGATAAAAGCGGTAAAATGCACTGATTTTTGATAACGGAACGTGATCGGAATATGCTAAAATACGAGATAGGATGTGTCAATGTCGGAGTAGTTCCCGGATCATGGGGCGAGGAGGGAGAATGATGCTACCGAAATTAAGAGAAGATGCCGGATATGCCATCGGATGTGTAACCAGCATGGGAGTACGGATCACGCCGGAGGACCGGATGGGGGTGCATAACAGCCGCCGGTTCTATATGCAGGCCACATCTGCGGAAACCAATGTGTGTAATGTTGCTTCGTCCCTGGGAAAAAGGGCGGTGGCGCTGACGAAATTTGTGGAGGGAAGCCCCATCGCCGCGTTGATCCGTTCGGAGCTTCGGGCGAGAAATATCGATTATGAGGGAGTGTCGGTTCCGCAGGGGGGCCCCTGGGGATACCGTCACCAGTTCAATATCGCGGATTCCGGTTACGGCCTTCGTGCGGCGCGGGTGTTCAATGACCGGGCCGGAGAGGTGGGCAGAACCCTGTCCGCGGAGGAGTTTGATACGGAACGGATCTTCGGGAAGGTGGGAGTGGGAATCTTCCATATTTCCGGACTGATCGCCGCCATGAGTGAGGAGACGACCCGGTGCTGCATCGCTCTGGCGAAGGAAGCAAAGCGCTACGGAACCCTGGTTTCCTTTGATCTGAACTATCGGGCCAGCTTCTGGAAGGGCAGGGAGGAGGAACTCCGGAACGCCTTTCGGGAGATTGCCGGGCTGGCGGACATTCTGGTGGGAAATGAAGAGGATTTCCAGCTCTGTCTCGGCTTCCGGGGACCTGAAGCAGGCGGGCAGGGACTGGATGGGAAGATCGGGAATTTTAAGCAGATGATTCGTGAGGTGAAGTCTGCCTATCCGAATGCACAGGTCTTTGCAACAACCCTCAGGGAAGTGATCTCCGCCAACCGGAATCTCTGGGGAGTAGTCATGCTGGCGGGAGATGACTGGTATGTGGAGGAACCGAGAGAGATCGACATTCTGGACCGGATCGGTGGTGGAGATGCCTTCACCGGCGGCCTGCTCTACGGTATCGTGAGCGGTTTTGAGCCGGAGAAATGGGTACAGTTCGGCTGGGCCTGCGGAGCGTTGGTGGTGACCAGCCTCAATGATTATGCAGAACCGGCGGATGAGAAGCAGGTATGGGATATCTATGCCGGAAATGCCAGGGTTCAGAGATAACAGGGCCGGAACCGGAGAGATAATTGCACTGCAGAGTTAAAACAAAGGCAGGGCATCCGGAGAGGAAGCGGACGGGCATCGGAAGAGATGTCAGGGAGAGAGATCAGGAAAGGATCGGATACATGGAAAGAAAAGCGGATATCGGTATGGTAGGCCTTGCGGTCATGGGGTCTAACCTCGCAAGAAATATGGAGTCGAAGGGGTTCACGGTTGCGGTTTACAACAAGGAACCGGAAATGACGGACGCTTTCATGGAGAAGGAAGCAGGGAAGAATTTCATTGCAAGTTATGATTATCAGAGTCTGGTGGACAGTATCCGGAAGCCGCGGGTGGTCTTTCTGATGATCCGTGCCGGAAAGCCGGTGGACATGGTCATAGAGGCACTCCTTCCGCTGCTGGAGGATGGAGACATCCTGGTGGACGGAGGAAACTCAAACTATGAGGACACCATGCGTCGGACGGCCCTGGTGGAGTCCTGCGGCAAGCTCTTCATCGGGACAGGCGTTTCCGGAGGCGAAGAAGGAGCGCTCCTCGGTCCGTCCATGATGCCCGGAGGATCCCCTGCAGCATGGGAGAGAGTGAAGCCCATCTTCCAGTCCATAGCGGCGAAGACGGAGGACGGTACACCCTGCTGCGACTGGGTGGGTGAGAACGGTGCAGGACATTTTGTGAAAATGGTCCATAACGGCATCGAATACGGAGATATGGAGCTGATCTGCGAAGCCTATCAGCTGATGCGTTCACTGCTCCGGCTTTCCGATGATGAGATGAGTGATATCTTCCGGTCCTGGGATCAGACGGAGCTGGATTCCTATCTGATCCGGATCACCGGAGAGATCCTGAAATTTAAGGATGAGGACGGAGAACCCCTGGTGGAGAAGATCCTGGATACGGCAGGACAGAAGGGGACCGGGAAATGGACCGGTATATCCGCTCTGAACGAAGGAGTTCCGCTGACGCTGATCAGTGAGGCGGTATTCTCCAGATGTCTCTCTGCCATGAAGGAGGAGCGGGTCAGCGCATCGGCCCTCTACCCCCGGGAGATTCCGGAATATACGGGGGATAAGGCGGAACTGGTGGAGGATATCCGTAAAGCGCTTTATGCCAGCAAGATCATTTCCTACACCCAGGGATATGCCCTGATGCGGTCAGCGGCAGAGACCTACGGCTGGAATCTGAATTACGGCGGCATCGCCATGATGTGGCGGGGCGGCTGTATTATCCGTTCGGTCTTCCTGGGGAAGATCCGGGACGCTTTTGCAGCGGATCCGCAGCTTACGAATCTTCTTTTGGATCCCTACTTCAGGGAGGAGATCCAAAAGCTGATCCCTGCCTTTCGCAGGGTATGTGCCACGGCCGTGACCTACGGTGTTCCGGCGCCGGCATTTACCTCTGCCCTCAGCTACTTTGACGGATATACCACGGAGGATCTTCCGGCAAATCTGCTGCAGGCCCAGCGGGATTATTTCGGAGCGCATACCTATGAGCGAAAGGATGCGGAACGCGGCAGGTTCTTCCATACGAACTGGACGGGCCACGGCGGGGATATTTCCGCAACGACCTATAACGCATAGGCCGGTCACCATGACCGGCAGATCAGAGAATGAAGGGAAGGATATTATGAAGTTACCGGTCAGGATTGATTTAACGGATAAGGTGGCAGTGGTAACAGGCGGAACGGGCGTTCTTTGCAGCGGGTTCTGCAGGGCACTGGCTGCCTGCGGTGCAAAGGTGGCTATCCTGGGACGCTCCCGGGAGAAGCTGGATTCCCTGGAGGAGGAGATCGCCCGGGAAGGCGGTGTGGCCAGAGGCTTTTCGGTGGATGTACTGGATAAGGAAGGGCTTCAACGGGTACATGAGGAGATTCTGGAATGCTTCGGACCCTGTGATATCCTGATCAACGGGGCGGGAGGAAACCGGCCGGCGGCTACGGCAGATGATGAGTATTTCTCCGTGGATACCCTGAGAGATCCGGAGAAGAAGAGCTTCTTTGATCTGTCCCGGGAGGCCATCGACGAGGTCTTTTCCCTGAATATTCAGGGAACGATCCTTCCGACACAGGTCTTCGCCGTGGATATGGCGGAACGGGAGAAGGGATGTATCATCAACATTTCCTCCATGAATGCCTTTACGCCGCTGACCCGGATTCCGGCTTATTCCGCAGCAAAATCCGGCGTGTCGAATCTGACGGAATGGCTGGCGGTGCATTTCGCGAAGAGCGGGATCCGGTGCAATGCCATCGCGCCGGGCTTCTTCCTGACGGCACAAAATGCGTCGCTGCTCATGCAGCCGGACGGTGAACCTACGGCCAGGGCCGGGAAGATCCTGGCGGCAACCCCCATGGGACGCTTCGGCAAACCGGAGGAGCTGATCGGAGCGCTGCTGTTCCTGGTGGATGATAGCTGCTCAGGCTTTGTTAACGGGGTTGTGCTGCCGGTGGATGGCGGCTTTAACGCATACTCCGGGGTGTGAGCCGGGAATGACGCATAGCGCGGGGTATGTGTGGGATGATATGAAGAGCGGCGTTTGAACCGTGAGATGACACATAGTGCGGATTACACTGCGGGTGGAGCAGAAAACGGTATGCATGCAGTACGGCAGAGCGGACAGCGGCATGCAGTGAGGATGAAGTATGAAGGATATTTACAGGATCAGCCCGTCTTGGCAGGGGCTTTCCGAAGCGGAGATCCGGGAGGCACTGCTTATGTCTCTGGAAGGGCGGACACTCCGGAAGGTTCTGATGGTACCGCCGGATTATACGCGGGTACATTCCAATGCGGGACGGATCACGCAGATCTATTATCATACACTGGCTGAGCGCGGGGCCGTGGTGGATATCCTTCCGGCCCTTGGAACCCATGCGCCGGTGTCGGAGGAGCAGCGGAAGGCCATGTTCGGGGATATTCCCGGCACCTGCTTTATCGACCATGACTGGCGGAAGGATGTAATCCGGATCGGAGAGGTTCCGGCGGAGTATGTGTCAGAGATCACGGAGGGCCTCTGGGAGAAGCGTGTCATTGTGGAGGTGAACCGGCGGATCATGGATCCGGAATATGACCTGATCATTTCTCCGGGACAGGTTGTACCGCATGAGGTGATCGGCATGTCGAATCATGCGAAGAATATCTTCGTGGGGGTCGGCGGTGCGGAAATGATCAACAGCTCCCATATGATCGGTGCGGTTTACGGCATGGAACGCATGATGGGAAGGGATCATACGCCGGTGCGGAAGATCTTTGACTATGCAGCGGAGCATTTTCTGGCGGAACGGCCGGTGCTCTGGGTGCTGACGGTCACCACTGCGCCCGAAGGACGGGTACGGACCCACGGACTTTTCATCGGAGAGGGCAGGGAATGCCTTACCGAAGCGATCCGGCTTGCACAGGAGAAGAATATCGATTTTATTGACCGGGGAATAAAGAAATGCGTGGTCCGGCTGGATCCGGAGGAGTACCACAGTACCTGGCTGGGGAATAAGGCGATCTACAGGACACGGATGCTGATGGCGGACGGAGGGGAGCTGATCATACTGGCACCCGGCGTTCGGCGGTTCGGAGAGGATCCGGAGTGTGACCGGCTGATCCGGAAATACGGTTACCGGGGGCGTGAGGCTGTTCTGGAGGCGTTCCGGAAGCCGGAGAATCAGGATCTCCGGGAGAATATGAGTGCGGCGGCACATCTGATCCACGGCTCCACGGAAGGGAGGTTTTCCGTTACCTATGCATTACGGAGGATTTCCGCGGAGGAGATGGAGGCGGTGGGATTCCATGCGGCTGCATATGACGATATGGTAAAGATCTATGATCCTGAGAAGCTGGTCTATGGCCGGAACATGGTGAACGGGGAAGAGGTATTTTATATCCCCAACCCGGCGCTGGGGCTCTGGATCGACCGGGAGCGTTTTCATGATCCGAACCGGGAACATGGAAAGAAACCGGGGAAACGCGATGTTTATTGTACGACGTTTGGAAGAGGGTAGCATATGACAAAATTCCCGGATTCGAATTATCTGCTGGATACGGACTTTGCAAGGCAGCTATATTTTAAGAATGCCGCTGACAGGCCGATCTTTGATTATCATAACCATCTGTCTCCGAAGGATATTGCGGAGCACCGGCGCTTCCGCAATCTGACGGAACTCTGGCTGGAGACGGACCACTACAAATGGCGGGCCATGCGGGCTCTGGGGGTGGAGGAACGATATATCACCGGAGAGGCCGGGGACTATGAGAAGTTCCGGGCCTGGGCTGGCGTACTTCCCCGGCTCGTGGGAAATCCGCTGTATCACTGGATCCATCTGGAGCTGCAGAGGTATTTCGGGATCGACACCCTTCTCGGACCGGATACGGCGCAGGAAATATGGGAAAAGACGGAGGAACTTCTTGCCGGGGACGGGTTCGACACCGTGTCACTGCTGGAGAAAATGAACGTCCGGGTGCTTTGTACCACGGACGATCCGGCAGATACACTGGAGTGGCACCGGCGGATCCGGGAGGATGAGACCATCCGTTTTCAGGTCTGCCCCTCTTTCCGCCCGGACAGGTATCTTACGGAGCCTCACGGAGAAGCGGCCAAGGCTCTTTGCGGAAAATATGATACGGAGGACCTGTCGGAGGCACTGATCCGGGCGCTGGATCATTTCCTGGAGCAGGGCTGTCTTGTGTCTGATCACGGTTTCCCGGAATTCCCGTACCTTACGGATGCAGGGTTCCGGGATCTGTTTCTGAAACTGGGAACGGCCTATGCGGAGCGGGGGATCGTGATGCAGCTGCATCTGGGCGCGATCCGGAATAATTCCACGAAGCTTTTTTCGGCCTTCGGTCCCGATGCAGGCGGTGACAGCGTGGGAAAGACCACGGATCCCGCCGCCCTCAGTGCTTTTTTCAGGGAGCTTGAGAGCAGGGACAAGCTTCCGAAGACCATTCTGTATAATCTGAATCCGGCGGATAACCGGATGCTTTCCACCATGGCAGTGAACTATGCGCCGAAGATGCAGTATGGCGCAGCCTGGTGGTTCAACGATATGCTCCGGGGGATCGGGGATCAGCTGGATGAGCTGATGGAGACGGGAAGTCTTGCGGCGTCTGTGGGTATGCTCACGGATTCCAGAAGCTTCACTTCATTTCCGAGACATGAGTATTTCCGAAGGATCCTCTGCCGTAAACTGGGAAGGATGGTGGAAGACGGTTTATGGCCGGCGGATATGGAGAATCTGGGAAGACTTGTGCAGGATGTCTGCTATGAAAATGCAGTGAGATTCTTCCGACGCACCGAAAACTGAATGTACGAATGTTATGATCGGGGAGCATGAGAAACGACCGGGAACCTGTGGGAACAGGAATCCGGTCGTTTGTCATATTTCCTCTCTCTATGTCTGTCAAATGACACTGTTTTATGCTATACTTACGCTATCTGAACACGGAATTCCGGGGGGGCTTTTCGGATACCCCGGGACTCCGGGAAAGAAGTGGGAAGGAGATAACGTATGAGAAAAAGTTTTCGAAAGAAACTATACGGTTTCCCGGTTATTGCCGGAATGGCGCTTGCCATGATCGGCATGAATATGGGGGTGGTCTCCGCGGAGGAAAGTGAAGCGGAGCCGGAAGAATATGCAGGTGGAATCATTCCGGTAGAGAAGGAACTTTACGTGGTTCCCCAGTCGGGAAGGTCTGCACCGTTGCTGAGGGCGGGGGAGTCTTACGCCAAGCGGTATCGTGCGGATGAGCAGCCCTGGGGGAAGGATATCAAGATCAAGGATCAGAAGAACAGCGCTCTCTGCTGGGCCTTCTCCACGACAACGGCCTGCGAGTATTCATATGCAAAGGAAATGTACGAGACTACGGGGGAGGTTGTTCCCGTGACAGAGCTTTCTCCGGGGCACCTGGCTCAGTTTTTCTATTGGCGGGTGGTGGATCCTTTGGGCAATACGGAAGGCGACATGAATTATCTGGATAAGTCGTATCATTGGGCAGTCGTTGGCGGGAATCCGATCTACGGGGCGCAGCATTTGGCAGGCTGGGGCGGTCTGGCTTCGGAGGAGACAGCACCCATCGATAAGGTGTTTGAGCATATCGTTTCCGATGAATGGGACGGTACGATCAATCCCTTCTCTGCGGATCTGGCTTATAAGAATGAACTTGTGCTGCAGGAGAGCGTTGTGTATATGAATTCGGATCCGGATATCCTGAAGGGGCTTGTGATGCAGTATGGCGCGGTTGCAATCGCGATAAGGCATTCCAATGACTATATGAATCAGGATGAGATCGATCCGGAGACAGGGGAGCCGTACGATGCAGGGCGGTCCTATTATAACTTTGAATCCGGCTCCGGATTGAATCACGCGGTAACTCTGATCGGCTGGGATGATGAGTATCCGAAGGAGAACTTTAAGCATGAGGTTCAGGTGACGGATGAGGAGACGAAGACGGTTATGCCGGAGAAGGACGGAGCATTTATCGTTCAGAACAGCTGGGGAGAGGAAGCAAATGAACATGGGATATTCTACATATCCTACGAAAGCCGGGAGGTAAAACAAGGTAGCAATAATTATATCCTTGCATTTGATGTTCAGCCGGCGGATACCTATCAGTACAACTTCTTCTACGATGGAACCGGTGGTATCGCGGATGCCTCGGACAGAGACGATGATAGTGCGTTCCTCGATTATTACACCATGCCGGGAACACATGCGGCAAATGTATTCACGAACACCACAGGTCATCCCATCGAGATCAAAGCTGTGGGATATACCACATATAATCTGGGCATGACGTATTATGATGTATCTGTCTACACGGGACTTACGGATCCTGCGGATCCGGAGAGCGGGACCTGTGCAGGTACAACACGGATCTCCTCCACCACAGCGGGCTGTAAGACGGCGGAGCTGGACTACACGGCGATCGTGGCACCGGGCGAAACCTATTCGGTGGTCTTCCGGTTCCCGGATTATACGGCCTTCGGTACGGAAGTAAATCGATTTGGGACCTACAATTTCAAGGCACACATAGAGGAGGAACAGAGCTTCTTCCGTCCGGCATCCTCCGGGGTATGGACGGATATGGCGGAATACGAAGCCTGCTTCCGGATCAAGGCATTTGCCAACGACTATGAGGATAGTACAGCTCCGGTGATCGACGGAGATTCCCTGAGGGTCGATCCGGGAGCCGGCGGAGCGGTTTATGCCGGCAGTGAGGTCGGTGTCGCCGTTCAGGTAAAGGACGAGGTGGCAGTGGATTCGGTCTCCGCTCTGTTTGAGGCTGAGAAAGCGGATGAGATTTTTATTGCGGAGCTTTGTGAGAGTGAAGAAACCCCGGGGCAGTGGGAAGGCGTATTTGAAATTATGGACGGAACTTCGACGGGCCCATGGCACGTGAAGCGGATCATTGCGAAGGATACGGCAGGAAATGAGGCGGTCCTTTATAACAGCAAGGTATGTGAGGAAACCCCGAATGCGGATCTCTCCGCAGGTGATTTCACCGTGCTGCAGGAGGTGCTGACCGGCTGGCAGTCCGGGGAAGAGGGCAAATGGTTCTACTATGCGGAAGACGGAACCATGGTGACCGGCTGGCTCAAATATGCGTCGAAGTGGTACTATCTGGATGAAAACACCGGCGAGATGCGGACCGGATGGGTGAAGTATAAGAACAAATGGTACTACCTGAATGCCACAGGCGCCATGGCTACGGGCTGGAAGAAGGACGGGACGGACTGGTACTACCTGAAGGCAAACGGAAGCATGGCATCCGGAGAGTGGATCCGGGGTTACTGGCTGAACCGGAACGGAACCTGGACCTACGAGCCGAGGGCATCCTGGAAGAAGGATGAGAAGGGCTGGTGGTACGGTGATACCGCCGGCTGGTATGCGAAGAAACGGTGGATGCGGATCGACGGCAAATGGTATTACTTCGATGCTTCGGGCTACATCGTTACCGGGAAGCAGGTGATCGACGGAGAGACCTACACCTTCAACGAAGAGGGTATATTTATCGGATAAGAGGGTATGACTTATGACGATCAATTTGGATAATAAAATCACGGATGCTGCCTGCAGGGAAGCGCTGGATATCGCTTCCCAGTACGGACGACTGGTCAGGAACCATAATGCAAAGATCAGTGACGGATTCAAGAGCAGACTCATATATGTCTGTGTCAGCCTGGCGGTACTTACCGCCATGGTGATCGCGTCCGTTATTTTCTGGGGATTCAGTACACTGACGATCATCGCCATCGCGATCCTGGCATTTGATGCGATCTTAGGGTTCGGGATCCAGATCCGGATGAAAAAGGCGGTTGAGCAGATGAAGGCGGATAAGCGGAAGAGAGAGATCGAGCTGGACGAAGAAGGGATCGAAGTAAAGAAGGACGGAAAGTCCGTAATGCGCCAGGAATGGAAGGATATCGCAGCCCTGCGTGTATTTAATGAGAACTTCTGTCTTATCGCAAAGGAGTACAAGATGAGCGTGGTGATCGTGAATAAACTCTATGCGGATCAGGTGAAGCAGTTCCTTCAGACCCAGAAGATCGATCATATTGAAATGATCGGATGATCATTTTCGACAGAAATGTGAAAGACGGGGCGAATGGCATGAATAAGATCCGGGAGATAAGCATAGACGGCTGTCCTGAGATCGGGCGCGGGGCGCACGGGATCGTATACCGGACCGCACCGGATATGCTGGTTAAGGTCTACAACGAAAATGTTCCGCTGGATTCCATCCGAAAGGAAAGGGAGCTGGCCCGCTGGGCATTTGTGAAGGGGATTCCCACAGCGATCCCCTTTGACATCGTGCGGGTGGGTGACCGGTACGGTACCGTGTTTGAACATCTGAATGCCAGGCCTTCCGTGGATTACATGAAGGAATCCCCGGAGCATTTTGAACGCTTCCTCCGGCGGTCCGTGGAGCTGATGAAACAGGTCCATGCCATGAAAGCGGAGCCGGGAGAACTTCCGGATATGAAGCAGAATACACTGGGCTGGCTGCCGAAGGTAAAGGATCGGATCCCTGAGGAGCTTTATTCGAAGCTGCGGGAGATCCTTGACCTTGTGCCGGACAGCCGCTCGATCCTGCATGCGGATTTTCATCTGAAGAATATCCTGATCTGCGGTGATGAACTGATGCTGATCGATATGGATACACTCTGCATGGGAGATCCGATCTTTGAACTGGCCACCGTGTACGTATCCTACCGGCAGTTTCCGTCCATAGAACCCATGGCGGCAGCATTTCTGGGGATCGATGTGGAGACTGCGGCCACCATCTGTGACCGGATGTTCGCGCTCTATCTGGAGGGGGCGGATGAGGAGACGATCCGTAGTACAAAACGGAGGGCGCAGCTTTTCGGCTGTATCCGGGTTGTGGATTATATGGATCGGCATTCGGAGCTTCCGGACCGGCAGCGCTGTATCGACCGGTGTGTGCAGGATATACAGAACATACTGCAGGTGGCAGGATAGGAAATGCTATCAGACAAAAAAGACGGGCAGCCGGGTAAGGGCTGCCCATCTTTTTTGCTTATGGTTCCTGTATCAATTTCATCAGCTGATCCTTCTTGTCCAGGATCTCTTTCAACAATGGTCCGTAATCGGTATCCTCTCTGGCACGCAGAAGCTCCGTGATCTCGAAGACCGGTTTGTAAAGCGGCGTAAGCGCCAGATTTCCCGTTACGCCCTTTAGGGCATGGGCGGCTTCAAATGCCGTATCCAGATTCCCGGCTTCGAGGCTTTCCTTTAAGGTATCGAAGTTTTTCTCGTTCTGTATGACGGAGACCAGCCTTAAGTAGAAGGCTTCATTTCCCATGCAGCGTGCAAGGCCTTCCTCAACTCCGGCGCCGTATTCCTTCAAAGCTTCAATTGTAAGCATAGTATGTGCCTCCTTTTCCTGGATTATAATTCCCGTTCGATGAATTCGGCGAATTCTTCCGGCGGAACGGGTTTTGAGAAGTAGTAGCCCTGTATGATGTCACAGCCCCGGTCCTTCAGCAGCTTCAGCTGTTCCTCGGTCTCCACGCCTTCGGCGATGATGGGCACCTGAAGGAAGTCGGCGATCTCCAGAACCAGCTCCACCAGTTTCATGCTCTTCGCGTCCTTCTTCATGTTCTGGACAAATTTCATATCCAGCTTCAGCGCATCGATGGGGATGGAGGTCAGCATGTTGAGAGAGGAGTAGCCGGAACCGAAGTCATCCATTTCGATCATAAATCCGCTTTCCCTGAGATTCTCCACGATGGAGATCAGCTGCTCCGCATTTTCGGAATAGGCGGATTCGGTGATCTCCAGCAGAAGATCCTTCGGCGACAGGTCGTTCTCCCGGAGCAGACGGAGGAAATTCTCCTTCAGTTCGGGATAGTAGATGTCCATCCGGGATACATTCACGGATACCGGGATGGCTACGCCGTATTTCTCTTTCCAGAGGCCGATCTGCTTTGCGGCTTCCTGCCACACAAAACGGTCCAGCTTCTGGATCAGTCCGTTGCTTTCGAAAAGAGGAATAAAGCTGGCGGGGCTGATCATCCCGAGAGCGGGATGATTCCACCGGATCAGGGCTTCCGCACTTCGAAGGGTGGGCTTATCGCCCCGGATATCATATTTCGGCTGATAGAATACGATGAAATCCTTATGCTCGATGGCGTCATCGATATCATTGATCAGACGTTCCTGGAATTTGGACTGGTCAAAAAGATCGTTGTTATAAATGGCGATGTCCGTGCTGTAGTCGCCCCGGATACGGTCGCAGGCGGTTTTGGCCCTGTCCAGCCAGTTCTCCACCATAAGGGATTTGTCCGCATCCCGGTAAACCCCCATCCGAAGCCGGATCCTATGGGAGGTGAAGGTATCGGAAAGTCCCTGGTTCAGTTTGTTCAGAATGGAAGCATAGTCCGTATCGTGACCGCAGTAGATGTAGAAGCAGTCCGCTTCGGTACGGCAGCCGATGCCGGAGATCTCGTCATAGAGATCCATGAGGATCTGACCGATCCGGATCAGCACATTGTCGCCCGCCTTGCGGCCGTACAGCTCGTTCAGCAGGTGGAAATGCTCGATATTGATCGCCAGGATGTCCACCTTCCTGTCGGCCTTGTATTTCTCGGTCAGCTTGATATATTCCACGAAATACTCTCTGGAATAAAGTCCGGTCAGGTGATCCTTCTCGGTGCCGTGGATGATGCTCTTATTCTCCTGCAGCTCTATGATCCGTTCGCATCTTGCCAGGATCACATCCGGCATGTCATAGGGCTTGGTGATAAAGTCCGCCGCACCCATCTTGATGGACCGGACCTCCGCGTCCGTCTCCGATGTCATGACAATGACCGGGATGGTACGCAGGGATTCGTCCTCCTTCAGGAGGCGGATCATTTCGAATCCGTCCATGACCGGCATCAGAAGGTCTGCCAGGATCAGGGAGAAACTGCAGGTTCCGGACCGGAGGATCCGGAGGGCTTCTTCTCCGTTTGCGGCGCTGTGAACCTCGTAATCCTTGGACAGGATATTCGAAAGGATCTCCCGGTTGATCAGTTCGTCTTCCACAACAAGAACGTGTCTTTTCAGGTTGGAAATGTCACCGAAATTTTGCATACACAAGTCTCCTTCTTTATCAGATCTGTGTCTCTGATTTCCAATATAACATATTCGTTTTTTGAAAACAATAGATAGCAAAATGTGTTATATTTATCTTGGTGGAGCCACGGGAAAACGAAGTCAGTAAAATGATAATATTCGCATGATTTCTATATTAGAAGCAGGTCCGGATGTTATATAATAATTATACTTGCGTGTAGTGAGGGGCGGGAGTCCCGGGCGAAGCAGGGGTGATCCGACGGAACGAAGGAACCGTCGGACAGTGAAACGGGTGGCAAAAGGAGGAGGAACGATCGATGGCAAAGGGGACGATACAATTTTCGGGAAAGGACGAGAGCTTTGTGCTTTCGTCGGCGGAGAATACGAATTATCTGTACTTTCCGATCGCGGGTGAGGCAGGACTGAAGGCCTGTGTAACTCCGAATCTGGGCGGAGATTCCAAACTGGATCAGGAGCATTTTGTGCTGGAGCCGGTAAGCGTGGAGAATCTCCATAATAACAAGAATACAAGAAATTTCTGGCTGAACTTCGGTGAAGGACGTACATGGTCCGCCGTGGGAAGCTCGGCAGAGCAGGAGGCACAGCGCTTTACAAAGGACCAGGAGGAGAGCCGGGTCGAAGGCGGATTCCTCTGGCAGAAGGCCGTGAGAGCTTCGAAGAAGTACGGGATCGAGGCGGAAGTGACCTCCTTCGTTCCGGTGGAAGCAAATGTGGAGATCATGATGGTGAAGCTGAAGAACACCTCTGGTCAGCCGGCAGAGTTCACACCGGTGGCGGTGATCCCCCTTTACGGACGGTCCGCGGATAATCTCCGGGATCACAGAAATGTAACCTCCATGCTGCATCGTGTAAGCGTGTCGGAGGAGGGGGTTCAGGTAAAGCCCACCATGTCCTTTGATGAGAAGGGACACCGGCTGAACCAGACGATCTACTATGTGCACGGATCCGAAGGCAAAGGGGAACCGGCGGTAAGCTTCTTCCCCACCACGGAAAGCCTGATCGGCGAGGGCGGAAGCTTCCTTCGCCCGGAGGCAGTGATCCTGGACAGGGAAGGTCTTCCTGCGGGAACGAAGATCGACGGACGTGAGGCCGTGGGCGGATTAAAGTTTAAGAAGAAAACACTGGCTCCGGGAGAGGAATGCAGCTACATCCTCCGGATCGGTGCGGAAACAGAAGAAGAGAAGATCAGCGCGGCGGACGCGGCTTACCGGACGGAAGCGGATGTGGAGAGCGCCCTGGCGAAGACCACGGAGTACTGGAAGAATAAGGTAAATGTACATTTCCATACCGGAGATGCGGACTTCGACCGTTTCATGGCATGGGTATCCTTCCAGCCCTTCCTTCGCCGGATCTACGGATGCTCCTTCCTGCCGTATCATGATTACGGCCGTGGTGGAAGAGGCTGGCGGGATCTCTGGCAGGACTGCCTGTCCCTGCTCTTCATGGAGCCGGACAATGTACGGAAGATGATCGTTGCGAATTTCGGCGGCGTACGCGCGGACGGAACCAATGCCACCATCATCGGCGACGGTCTCGGAAACTTCATCGCAGACAGGAACGGCATCGCCCGGGTATGGATGGATCACGCATTCTGGCCCTTCCGGACATTGAAACTGTATATCGACCAGACCGGAGATATCGGAATCCTGGATGAAGCGGCAGGATATTTCAAGGATCCCCAGGCAGGCCGTGCCACCGGCATCGACGGGGACTGGAAGCCGGAGGACGGCAACTGCTTAAAGACCACGGACGGACAGGTGTACAGCGGAAGCATCATCGAGCACCTGCTGGTGGAGACACTGACCGCCTTCTGTGAGGTGGGAGAGCACGGTATCATCCGTCTCCGGGGTGCAGACTGGAACGATGCACTGGATATGGCGGCAAAACGGGGTGAAAGCGTTGCATTTACCTTCGCCTACGCCATGAACCTGGAAGAGATCGCAGAGACCCTGACGGAGTATAAGGAAAGAACCGGCAGAAGCACCGTATCCGTGGCAAAGGAACTGACCACCCTGATCGAAATGGACGAGACGGTCTACGGGGATGCGGCGAAGAAGCTGGAGGTACTCAGCGCTTACTGCGACAGCTGCGTACGGAATATCTCCGGAGAGCAGGCGGAGTTCGGGATCGACGAGATCGCGGCGGCGCTTCGGAAGATGGCTGCCTGGGAGAAGGATTTCCTTCGCGGACAGGAGTGGATCGACGGAGCCGACGGCGAGGGCTGGTTCAACAGCTATTATGATGATCATGCAAACCGGGTGGAGCGGTATGCGGAAGCGGACGAGGATGTGCGGATGATGCTCACCGGTCAGGTATTTGCGGTCATGAGCGGAACGGCGGAGGAAGCACAGGTAGGGAAGATCGCAAAGGCAGCGGATCATTATCTTTACCGGAAGGAGATCGGAGGTTACCGCCTGAATACGGACTTCCGGGAGCTGAAGATGGATATGGGCCGTATGTTCGGCTTCTCCTACGGTGAGAAGGAGAACGGCGCCGTCTTCGCGCATATGGCGGTGATGTACGGAAATGCACTTTACACCCGCGGCTTTGCAAAGGAAGGCTACAAGGTTCTGAAGTCCCTGTCCGATACCTCCCTTGATTTCGAGGTGAGCCGTATGTACCCGGGTATTCCGGAGTATTTCAACATCGACGGACGGGGCATGTATCCGTATCTTACCGGAGCGGCTTCCTGGTATCTTATGACCATGATCCTGGAAGTGTACGGCGTGCGGGGAAGGAACGGAGACCTCTGGTTCAATCCGAGACTTCTGGCGGAACAGTTTGACGAGAAGCAGGAAGCGGCCATCGAGCTCTTCTTTGCGGGAAAGCCGCTTCGGGTGGTATATCGGAATCCGAAGGGACTGGAATACGGAAGCTACCGTGTGGGCAGCATTTCCGTAAACGGCGATACAAAGGTCTGTGAGGCGGGAGAAGAGGCAGTGATCAGCCTGGATACCGTAAGCGGCTTCGGAGAAACCGTAACTGAGATTCTTATCGTATTGGAGTAAGGGCACTACATATTGGGAGGAAAGTAAAATGAAGTATGGATTTTTTGATGATGCAGCAAGAGAATACGTGATCGACCGTCCGGATACACCGGAAGCATGGGCCAATTATCTGGGTTCTCCGGAGTACGGAGCCCTGATCTCCAACAACGCAGGCGGCTACAGCTTCGCAAAGTCCGGAGCCAGCGGACGGATCCTTCGGTATCAGTTCAACAGCTTTGACCGTCCGGGACGGTATATCTACCTTCGGGACAATGACACGAAGGATTACTGGTCTGCTTCCTGGCAGCCGGTGGGCAAGCCGCTGGATCAGTATAAGAGCGAGTGCCGTCACGGTCTCGGCTACACCCTGATCAAAGCAGACTATGCAGAGATCAAGAGTACTGTATCCTACTATGTTCCGAAGGATAAGGAATATGAGGTGTGGGCCCTGAAGGTGACAAATAAGTCCGACAAGGAACGGTCCCTTACGGTGACCGGCTATGCGGAGTTCACGAACAACAGCCATTATGAGCAGGATCAGGTGAACCTGCAGTATTCCCTGTTCATTTCCAGGACTTACTTCGAGAAGAACCGGGTGATGCAGCAGATCCACGGCAACCTGGATGCTTATCCGGACGGTGTGCTGATGGATGGGAAGAAGGTGCTGGAGCGCTTCTTCGGTATGGCAAAGTCGGAGGTTGACTCCTGCTGCGGCGATAAGACCGCATTCCTCGGAGCATACCATGATTACCGGGATCCCCAGGGGGTTGCGGAGGGTAAGCTTTCCGGAAAGATGAATTATAACCAGAATTCCTGCGGCGGTCTGGCAACGGTAGTTACCCTGGCGCCGGGAGAGACGAAGGAAGTGATCTTCCTGCTGGGTGAGAAGTACAGTGCGGAAGCCTCCGAGATCATCGCAAAGTATGATGTCGAAGATGGTATCGTGGAGAAGGAGATCGGGGAGTTGAGAAGCTACTGGGAGAAGTATCTCGGCCGCTTCGTGGTGAAGACACCGAGCGCAGAGTTCAACTCCATGATGAATGTATGGCATGCCTACAACTGCTTTATGACCTTTATCTGGTCCAGAGCGGCTTCCTTTATCTACTGCGGTCTCCGGAACGGCTACGGCTACCGTGATACCGTACAGGATATCCAGGGCGTGATCCATCTGGCTCCCGAGATGGCAGAAAAGCAGATCCGCTTCATGCTGTCGGCGCAGGTGGATAACGGCGGCGGACTTCCGCTTGTAAAGTTCACACACAATGCGGGCCATGAGGATACACCGGATGATCTTTCCTACGTACAGGAGACCGGACATCCCGCATACCGTGCGGATGATGCGCTGTGGCTCTTCCCCACGGTTTATAAGTACATCACCGAGACCGGCGACCTTTCCTTTATTGATGATGTGATCCCCTATGCGAATAAGGATGAGGGAACGGTATATGACCATCTGAAGAGAGCCATCGATTTCACTCTGAAGCATCTGGGTCCCCACGGTATGCCGGCGGGTCTTTATGCAGACTGGAACGACTGCCTCCGTCTGGGTGCAAACGGTGAGTCTTCCTTCGTGGCCCTGCAGTTTGTCTATGCACTGGAGATCCTGCAGAAGTTTGCGGAGTACAAGAAGGATGATGCTTATGTCGTATTCCTTCAGGAAGAATCGAAGAAGATGAAGGCTCTGATCAACGAGATCTGCTGGGACGAGGACCGCTTTATCCGCGGCTTTGCGGAGAACGGAACCGTTGTGGGAAGAAAGGCGGATCCGGAGGCAAATATGTGGCTGAATCCCCAGAGCTGGGCGGTTATCTCCGGACAGGCAGACGAGGAGCAAAGACAGCTGGCCATGGATTCCGTATACAACATCCTGAACACGAAGTACGGTGCGATCCTGATGGATCCTCCGTTCCATGCACATGCCATTGACGGTGCGCTGGCTGTCGGCTACAATGCAGGCACAAAGGAGAACTCCGGTATCTTCTCCCAGACCCAGGGATGGCTGATCCTGGCAGAGTCTCTGATGGGACACGGCAACCGTGCATTTGAGTACTATATGGAGAACTGTCCCGCAGCCTTCAACGACCGGGCGGAGATCCGTCAGATGGAGCCCTACTGCTTCGGTCAGTTTACGGAAGGTAAGGCAAGCCCCTGCTTCGGTCAGTCCCATGTACACTGGCTGACGGGAACCGCATCCACCGTTATGGTAGGCTGCGTGGAAGGTATCCTGGGCTTCCGCCCCGACTTCTACGGTCTGCACATCAGCCCGTCCATTCCTTCGGATTGGGATGGCTTCGAGATCGGGAAGGAGTTCCGCGGTAAGAAGCTTTCCATCAAGGTGATGAATCCGGAGCATAAGGAGTCCGGTGTGAAGGAGATCCTTCTGAACGGAAGTGCTCTTGAAGGAGATTACATCCCCGCAGAGCAGCTGAAGGATGAGAATGAAATTGTAGTAACGCTTGGATGATCCGACCCGGCATCCGCACATTAACCGAAGGAAATGCTTTGAAGGAGATGTCAGATGAATAAACAGGCCATTCTGCTTCCGGGTGTCGGAAATGCAAGAGAACTGGGAGGATACAGGATCAAGGATCAGGTGATCCGTCGAAATGTCCTGCTCCGGACGGGAACCCTTGTACAGGCTGCGCCGGAGGCGATCGAACTGCTGAGCAGCACATACAAGCTCCAGACCGTCGTGGATTTCAGGATGAGCAGTGAACAAAGGATTGTAAAGGATCCGGAGATCCCGGGGGCTGCCTATGTCCATCTTCCGGTTTTCGAAATGGAGGATATGATGGAAGGCGCGGCTCCGGAACAACTTGAATTCTATAAGAAGAATTCCGGAAACCGCATGGCACTTTTTGAATTCTGCTATGAGAATCAGTTGCTCGATGATCAGTTATATGTACAGTTTCTGGCCTTTGAGAAAGGGAAGAAAGCCTACCGGAGATTCTTTGAACTTCTGACGGAGAGCGAAGAGGGGAGAGCATTTCTCTGGCACTGCGCCGACGGAAAGGACCGTGCCGGCTGCGGAGCCATGCTGCTCCTTTTTGCCCTGGGTGCAGACCGGGAACTGGTGATGCAGGATTATCTGCTGACAAATGAGTTCAATGCCGCGTCACTGGAAGGGATCCGCGCAAAGGTAGCGCCCCTCGGAATGCCGGAGGATAAGCTGAATCTTCTGCTCTTCATGTCCGGCGGGGTACAGCCGGAATACATGAACAGCGCCATAGACTTTATGATCCGGGAATACGGTTCCGTCCTGCAGTATCTGGAGCAGGAACTCGGAGTGGGCCGGCCCATGCAGGAAGAACTGAAGCGGCGTTTCCTTGTAACTGAGTAACAGAATAAGAGTCCCATTTGGATGGGCTGTGTCCGGGATCATTCCTCCCAGAACAGCTCATCCAATGTTTTTCCGAGGACCTTGCAGATCGCGCGGCAGAGATTGATGGTGGGGTTGTAGTCCCCCTTTTCGATGGCATTGATGGTCTGCCGGGAGACTCCGACCTTCTTCGCCAGATCCTCCTGGGAGAGATCCAGGGCGGCGCGGGCGGATTTTAATCGTAAATTCTTCATATGCACACCTCCCCGGATCTATTCTTCATCTTCATCAGCAGCATTCTTCTTCTTATCACGGGCCCGCTTGACCAGCAGGACAACCATCAGGATGAGGAAGAGCACACCGCATTCCAGATTCAGAAAACGCGTCTCGAAAATGCCGTTTTGTACCAGGCTTCCGTCCACGATGGAGGAGATTCCCAGTGCAATATTGAACAGACCGATCAGGGTGAAGAAGACGAGGACCGCATTTGTTTTCTGATTCAGGGCAAAGTAGCTCTCATGCCAGATGCAGTAGGAGGCATACACCAGAAGACCCATAAAAATACAGGTGGCGTAGAAGACTGTCTGGTTATGCTCCGGAATAACTCCTGTCCAGTCAAAGCAGAGTACACAGCCGATGGAGATCAGAAGTGTAAAGAAACCGTAGCGGAATCCGCGTCCCCGTTCCAGTTCCTGACGTTCATCATACCGGGGGCTTTGGAGCTGTTTTCCCTTGGAGAATGCCGCCAGGAGAATGACTGCAACGCAGATGGCGGTCAGTATGCAGAAGAGTGCGGCAAATACCTGCCAGGTTCCGTCGAGCTGTTTATGCACCTTCAGTTCAAAGTCCAGGGTCCGGGAGCCGTCGGTTACGATCCTCTGGAAATCCAGATCCTTTGCCCATGTCTTTGCGGACATCTCGCCGCAGAGATATTTTTTTGCAAATTCGATATAATCCTCTTCACTTGTAAGATAGGTATAGGTGATCTGGTAGTTTCCCGGCTCCATCCGGAGGGTAGTATCCAGATAAACCGCCGTTGCGGCGGTGCCGTAGACCATATTTCCTTCCGGATCCGAGATCACACAGCCGGTAACGAATCCGATACCGCCGTCTTCCGAGGCTTTGGTCAGATCCTTCCCTTCACCCTGCAGATTCCAGGAGAGGGCAATACTGTATTCCGCTCCTTCACTGATGGTGAATTCGGCTACGCTTTGGCCCGGATCGGTTGCCTTGTTCTGTACCGTAACGGTGTGATCCCAGCGGCTGGACCAGCTGTCTCCCTTATCCTTCAGAAGGTTGATGATACCGAAGCCTGTCAGGACGATCATCAATATCAGCATGATGGTGAGTACACTTTTCTTTTTCATGATAGATCCTTTCCCGGAGGAAACTACATCCGATGGGGTTATTGTCTTGTCGTCTCGTTGTATGCTCATCCTATCACTCGATTTACAAAATGTCAAGTATATATTACATATTGTCGAAAATAATATGAATCTCCCTGGAATATCCATTCTTTACCATTTCTTTACCTCTTTGTTTTAGTCTGTTTTTGTGACCGGCACAAAGCAGAAAAGAGGTATGTATGAAGGTTATCGAACTAAAGCATGTGAATAAGATCTACGGAAAGAACCAGGTCCTTCATGATGTCTCCTTCTCCGTGGAGAAGGGACATATCGTAGGGCTGATCGGGCCAAACGGGGCCGGCAAGACCACCATCATGAAGATTGTCGGCGGGCTGGCGCACTCCACGGACGGAACAGTCCGGCTGTTTGAACATGATAATCAGCTGGATAAGTACCGGGACCGCATCAGCTTCATGATCGAGAATCCCATCATCGACGGATCCCTTTCGGCAAGAGAGAATATGGAGTATGTCCGGTTGGTGCGGGGAGTGGCGGATAAGGCCCGGTGTGAGAGCCTGCTGGAATATGTAGGCCTTGCGGATACGGGGAAGAAGGCGGCGAAGCATTTCTCTCTGGGAATGAAGCAGCGCCTCGGTATCGGCATGGCCCTGCTTCCGGATCCGGAAGTGCTGGTGCTGGATGAGCCGGTGAACGGTCTGGATCCGGAGGGCATCGTGGAGGTGCGGCACATTTTAAAGGATCTCTGTGAGAAGGAAGGGAAGACCATCATCATTTCCAGTCACCTCTTATCGGAGCTGTCGGAGCTTTGCACGGACTACGTGATCATAAATGAAGGGCAGATCGTGGAATCCCTTTCCAAGGAAGAACTGATGCTGCACTCCCGGAGCTATATCTCCATCCGGACGGACCGGACGGCGGAAACGGTGGCAACGCTGGAACAGACGCTTTCGGTGCATGACTATAAGGTGATGGAGGATGAAGAACTTCGTCTTTACGAAGGGCTCGAGGATGTGGGAACGGTGTCTCGCGCCATCACGGATGCGGGCTTTACGATCCTGCGTTTTGCACTGACCAGCGACAGCCTGGAGGAGTATTATCTGTCAAAGGTTTCCCATGGAAGTAAGGAGAATCCCGATTCTCCGAGGAAGAATCTGTTCGGAAGGAGGGCATAAGAGTATGGGTAAGCTGATCAAGGCTGAATTCTATCGAAACAAGAGGATCAACGGGTTCTGGATCTTCACGATCTGCATGATGCTGATGATGATCGCAGTCCCCTTCACAACAGGTGATAAAGTGGATTCGGCGGATGCATTCTTCCGGCAGAGCATGTCCGGTATCACGGTATTCATGATGATGGCTTCTCTTATGGCTTCCTATATCACGGGCCGGGGGTATTATCACAGAACGAGCATGTATGAGGTAATGGCAGGAAATAGTCCTGTCCGGATCATTTTCTCCAAGATCGTATCCATCGCTTTTCCCCCCGCATTGATCGTATTCCTGTCCCATATGATCGGGGTTGCCATAGCAGCGGCCATGAACAGTGACGGACTCGGGGATATCATGGCAAGGGAGCCTCTCTTCTTCCTTTCGATCTTTCGCGCCACCATTTTCGGCGTACTGCTTACCATGATCGTAAAGAGCATGGTGGGAACAGCGCTGGTGTATGTCCGCAGTATCGTGGAAACCATCGGTCTTATGATCGCATCTGCCGTCACGGGAAAGGAGCTCATGTTTGACGAGGGCACCGACCTGGTGGTTGGGGGGGACAGTAGCGCGATCATCAATACCATCTGCCTATCCCAGCAGGGCACTGTGCTGATGCAACCCATGGGCGGGACCATGATCACGGAGGTTGTCCTCGGATTTTTGGGGGAAGTCTTGCTTTGGGGTGTGATTTCTTATATCATATATTCGAAGAAGGACTACTAAACCGGCGTGTCATTTAATCCCCAGTGTAATGAATCCGAAACGGAACGAAAGGATTCTTCCTCACTTCGTTCGTCAGAATGACAGGCTTAAGAATGGTATCAAATATGGACACATCAACCATCCTGCTCCTCTGTGCCGTCGGCGTACTTTTGATCCTCACGCTGTTCTTTCTGGTGCGATACCTCCGTATGCGGGCGGAATTGAGAAACTTTCGGGAGCAGATAAATGAAATAAGAACCACCGACAGGGAGCAACCCATCAAGGTTGCTTCCTTTGGTGCGCCTACGGTTGACCTGGCAAAGGAGATCAACCTTCTGGTGAAGGAATTGCGGGAGGCGGTGAACCGATCCGAGGATGAGGAACGGAGAGTGCGGATCATTATGGCAGGAGTTTCCCATGATTTCCGGACGCCTCTTACCGCGGCGGATGGCTATCTGCAAATGGTGGATGAGATCCTGAAGAGGTATCCGGAAGCATTGAATGATCTGAAGGAGATCCGGGATTATCTAACCATCGTTTCCGAGCGTGTACGGTATCTTCGCTCTCTTTCGGATGAGTTCTTTGAGGTGACTTACCTGGATGCAAGGAAGAAAATCCCTCTTGAGAAGGTCCGGCTGGACACCGTGCTGTCCGAGGTGATCCTCGGCCAGTACCAGTGGATCGAGAAAGAGCAGATCGAGACACGGTTTCAGATCCCCGAGGAGAAGATGGAGATTCTTGCGGACAAGCATTATCTGGAACGGATTCTGGAGAATCTTTTCTCCAATGCCAGAAAATATACGAAGAGCTTCCTTGCGGTGGAGATTACGGAAAACTGTGATGCGGGGGATGGAAATCCGGGTTCCGGGGAATCCGGAAAGGCAGTCATTTTCACCATCCGGAACGATATCCGGGAATACACGGAGATGGATACCGCCCACATTTTCGAACCCTTCTACCGGGCGAAGGGCCGCACCGGTCAGGGTACGGGACTGGGACTCTACGTATGTAAGGAACTGGCGGAAGCCATGCATTTTACGATTGAGGGAAATGTAACCGGGGGCGTGTTTGAACTGAAGCTTTCCATGCCGAAGGCGGAAACTTCAGGCAAGGCCGGTAAATATGTTTGGCGTGTTCAGAGCGACTGATTATGAAAACGGAAGGAATCCACCCATGAAACTACTCATAATCGAAGACGATAAGGAGATCGCGGGGCTGCTGGCGGTCTATCTAAAGAAGAACGGATATGATGTGACCGAGCGGTACGACGGTGTGGCCGGGTTGAATGAACTGCGGGCGCATACGGAAGACTATGGCATGATCCTGCTGGACATGATGCTGCCGGGCTTCTCCGGGGATGAACTGCTTCCCAGATTCCGGGAGATCACGAATATCCCGGTGATCGTCATTTCCGCGGTATCGAATCTGGATGAACGGATCGGCATGATGCGGTCCGGAGCGGATGATTATATCATCAAGCCCTTCGAACTGCCGGATGTGCTTGTGCGGATCGAAGCGGTAGCAAGGCGGTACTCCCTGCAGCTTAGAGGCGGGGAAGGGGATGGTCGGGAAGGTACCGGCGGGAAAACTACGGACAGAAACGGCCGGACCGGAAGAACCGGAAGAACCGGAGGAACCGACAGAACCGGAGGGACAGGCGGCTCCGGTCGGAAACCGCTTTCCTACGGAACCATCACGCTGGATACGGAATCGGCGCAGGTGACCGTGAAGGGAGAACCGCTGGGCCTTACAACGAAGGAGTATGAGATCCTCCGGCTTTTCATGGAGAATCCGACGAAGCTCTTCTCGAAGGCGAATCTTTTTGAGAGCGTATGGAACGAAGAATACTACCCGGAGGATCAGGCACTGAAGGTGCATATGAGCAATCTCCGGAGCAAGCTACGGAAGATGGATGATTTCGATTATATCGAAACGGTCTGGGGCATGGGCTACCGCCTGCGGAAGCTTGGCTAAGATATTTGGATTGGAGCATGGGTCATGGCATGGACCGGAGCGTGGATCGGAGCATGGAGCAGAGCATGGATCAGAGAAGGAACCGTGTTTGGAAACCGGACAACCGAATACCCGGGCGAAGTGCCCGAAGGGCCGGCAGACAGGGATGGCTTCCGGTCGTTCTTGTTATGGTTCTGCTGCTCCTTTTCACCGGCTGCGGGATGGAGGATCCACTGGGTGAGATGGTACAGGTTGCGGATCGTTCAGCAGAAGCAGCAGGGTATCTCCGCAGCAGTCTGCCCCTTGAGGAACTGCTCCCGGATACGGTGCAGGTTTTTGATGCGACAAACAGGGTCTATGATCTGACAGAACTACTTCCCGTGGAGGAAGGGCTTCAGCTTTGGGACTGGACGGTGGAGGAGAAGGGCGTCCTGCGTCTTCTGTATATGAATGCGGACCGGGGAGAACAGGTGACGCTTCCCGAAAATGAGGACGCATACCGTCTTTCCGTGGTCCGGCTGGACCTGATCACGGGAGAACGGTCCTATATTGTAGAAAACCGGGAGATAGAGATCCCCGGGGAGGACCATTGGCTGGTCTATCCGCAGATCGTAAATCCGGATCCGCTGGTCATCTGTGTGGCAGGGAACGGGCTTATCTATGATCAGAGCAGTGATGAGATCACCAGCCTCGGTCTTACGGGGGACAGACAGATCTTCCGCTTTCTTCCCCAGACGGACGGGAGGATCTTCTTTCAGGATTATGAACTGAAGATCTACGAACTCTGCCGAAAGAGCAGGGGCTTTCATACGGAATTCATCTGGGAGCCGGAGGAGGGATGCACCTTCTATGATCTCTTTCGGGTGAGTGGGAGCCTGGCCACATTTTCGGCCACGCCGCTGCTGGATGATAGGACACTCGCCGTATATATGGACGTGGATCTTACCACAGGAAAAACGGTGGACACCTATACCGCGGATTACGGAGATAAGTGCCGGGCCGACATTTTCCTGAATGGATATCAGATCGCCACGGACTACGGGGAATACGGGGTGCGTCAGGTGATGCTCCGGGATACGGAAGGGAAATGCCGGCAGCTGGAGGCGGAGCCGGAGATCGATTATCTCGGAAATGCGGTGTCGGTAGGCGCATTTGCGTTGGATGACGGATGTCTGTTCATGAAGGGATATGCCGGGGACGGAGAGCATTTCCTGCTTTGGGCCTTTGGCCGGGTGGCGCCTTCCGGGGAGCCGGAACCGGAGCATGTGCCCTACCGGGTGCTCCGGCTTGATGAGGTGGATCTTTCGGCCATGGAGAAGGAGATCGAGGATGCCTTCGGGATCGAGATCCATACGGGAACGGATGCGCGGCTGGATTTCGGGGATTATCTTTCGGAGCCCCAGACAGACCGGCAGGTGATCTTTGCGTCACTGGCAGGGCTGAGACGGGCATACGGGAATTATCCGGATGGGTTCTTTCAGCAGCTGAACCAGACGGGGACACCCCTTCAGATCCATCTGGTTAAGAATCTGATCGGAAATGGGGAAGGGACGGTTCAGGAAGCCGGAGGAATCGAGTTCTCGGATTATACGGAGACATATATCGCGTTTGCCGCAACGGATGCGGCGCCGGATCCGGAAACCATTTATCATGAAACGGCCCATGCCATTTTCGATAAGCTGCTGGCCGACGGATACTACAGTGAGTTCTATGAGGCGTGGCAGGATCTGAATCCGGAGGATTTTGAGTACGGATCCACCTATGAGGAAAATGATCTGCCGGACGACACCTACACCGCTGTCGGCAATTCGGAGGACACCTACGAAAATGTGTATTTTATCAGAAACTACAGTAAGACCTACGAGACAGAGGATATCGCCGATTTTATGGGGAATCTGATGGGGGACAATGAGGAGGTGCCGGCGTATTTCTCGGGACCTCATATGCAGGAAAAGGGGAAATTCTTCTTCCGGCTGATCCGGAAGGGCTTTGATACCACGGGCTGGCCGGAGAAGACCGCGTGGGAAGAACGCCTCGAAAGTGTGGCACCGTAGAGCCGGAGACGGAATTAAGAAAGACAGGGAGCGAAAAAGCTTCCTGTCTTTTCTTATCTATCCTCTTGAAAGAGGTTTTATGTCCTTCGGTTTTTCTTTCCGCTCTTTTCCTTATACATCCGCTCGTCGGATACCTTCAGGGCGGCGTCGAACTCAAACTCCTCGCTGTCCATGACACAGGTTCCTATGCTGACAGTGACATCGCAGGGAAGGCTGGTATTGGTCATGTGTTCCGTCAGGTAATTATGAATGCTGCGGCGGATCTGTTCAGCCTCATGGACATTGTTCAGCGCCGCACAGATCACGAACTCATCACCGCCGAACCTGCCGCAGATGGAATTTGCATTTACGGCAGCCGCAACGGCACGGGAGATATAACGGATGGCAAGATCCCCGGTTTCGTGGCCGTATTTATCATTTATATACTTCAGTCCGTCCATATCTATGGTGATGGCGGCGTAGAACGGCGTGGAGCAGCGCTTCATCAGTTGCGGAAGATGCGTATAGAAGCCGTTCCGGTTGTAAAGATCCGTCAGATAATCATGCCGGGCCATATGGTCCATCTGGGTCACGTTGAATTCCAGATGGCGAACCATGCTGTAGCTGCCGACGATCTCACTGAGAGAGTTGGTGTAGGGCATGATCATATAATAGTTCAGGATCGTAACCTCCGGTGCGTAGACAAGATAGCCCACGGCCCGGGAGAAGAAGCAGAGCGGGGACAGGATTATGGGACGCTCCAGTCCGATCAGGTGGTCAAAATCCGGTGAGAAATCCGGCAGCCGGGTCGCTGACGGAAGCTCGGACAGGTCCCGTCCGCTCTGGTACATCACACGCTGACGGAAGTCCAGACCGACACGATAGTCCTCGATCAGGGGGTTCACGTTGTTCCGGAGACTGTCCTCATTTACCATGATCTCCAGATGATCAACAAACTTCATGGATCTCAGGATCCGGGGGATGTTCTTCACATCCGGTGATCCGAGGATCTTTTCATAAATATCATGGAAGGAAAGCTCCACGAAGAGCTTCTCATTCTGCCGCTCGATATTCTGCTTCAGGAACCTGGACAGGTGAACACCGTCGGTGCGGTCCGCGCATCCGCAGGACTGACTGGGGATCAGGCTGAAATGACTGAGGTATTCCGCTTCCAGCGGTTCGCTTTTTTGTGTCTTCTGAAATGCGGAGACGATCATATCCGCCAGTTCGTCCATATCACAGCCGCTGGTGGTGATGGACGGCACATTTGCCTGACTCTCTACCGTTCCGTCCAGACCGGTCATGATCACATCCTGGGGAACCCGGATCCCCTGTTCACCGAGGATATCGGCGATGGTGATCGCCATGATATCGTTGGCACAGATGATGGCCTTCGGCATATGGTCCAGCTGCAGGATCTCGTGTGCGGCTTCGGTTGCCGGCACAGACCAGTACCCGCCGTAGAAGATCCGGTCACGGGATTCCGTAAGTCCGTACTCGTCCATCATTTCCCTGTATTTTGCAACCCGGAGCTCGGAAGTAGCCTCCCCCTCAGGACCTGCTACGAAGCAGTAATCGCGGCAGCCGTGTTCTTCATACACATGGCGGATCGCTTTCTCGATGCCGTCCACGTAAAGAAAACCGAAGTTGGTGCATCCGGGCTTCGGCTTGCCGATGGTGAATACCGGTTTATTGTGCGCCTTTGCATTCTGAATGATGGAATCAATCAGTTCCTCATCATTAATGATCTCGGAGAAAACGATCATCAGATCCACATAGTCGTAGTTCACCATGTTAAATACAGCCTTTTCACCGCCCTCCGGCTTGGACTGCCAGGACATGAGTGTGGTGGACTGGTAGATGATGAGTCGCCCTCCGATGGCGTGGATCTTCCGGGACAGAGCTTCGATCATGGTAAAGTTCCGCTCGTCGTCCGCCCGGACCATGCATATTCCGATAATGGGGTGGTTTTGATACATACACTTCTCCTGAAACTGCTATACAAATACTCTGCGTGCAAAAGGTTGAAATACCTTCATTCCCCCTATCTTAAATATACAATGAAATTCCATTTTAATCAAATATTAATCTTTCTCTAATAAATCTTAAATGATTCACAAAAGATGAATTAATGTTCATGCGATACAGTTAACACTGTCAACAGCAAACAACAAATTAACAGGGGAGGATGGTAAAGTGAGTGTCTTTCTGAAGTACATCTCAAAAAACATGCTCGAGAAAAAAGGCCGGTTCTTTCTGCTGCTTTTCTCGATCGCGATCAGTACGGCCCTGCTGGTAGCCAGCGCCGGGGTCGTGAATGTAGTCGTAGACAGTTTCGACGCCCAGAATGAGGCGGGAAACACCTCGGATGTCAGGATCGTATCCGATGCGGAGGATCCGTACATCGACATTGAAGCCGTAAAAGATGATAAGTTAAAGGATGTGACCGGTGAGCTTCTGGTAACCGGAATCATCAACTCGGAAGAAAAGATACGATATGTCAGCCTCCGGGGCAGGCAGGAGTACACGGGACAGATGGCAGAGGGAAATACGGATTTCATCCGTGAGAAGGCGGAAGGCGAGCCCTCCTGTATCATTTCCAGAAGAGTGGCAGAGCATGACAACCTGAAGGTTGGTGACAGCTTCTCCATCTTCCTGTCCGGTGAGGAGATCCGATTCAAGGTCGGCGCCATCAGCGCAGACGAGCAGGTCTTCTACTCGGATAAGCCGGAAGCCTTCTCCCTGGTCGTTCCGTACTCCTACATGAATGAAAAGCTGGGAGCGGACGGCAAGTACAACTGCATCTTCGGAAATGTGACCGAGGGTGAGGTTGATGCCTTCACAGAGAGCTTTAATGAGAGTCATCCGGGTCTTACGGCTCTCAGTACCAAGGGGGAAATCGTGATGGATTCCTCCGTCAGCATCGGACTCTATACCATGATGCTGATCGTCGTGATCGTCAGTGCGATCATTATCTACGGCGTATTCAAGCTGATCCTGACTGAGCGGATGTCCGTGATCGGAACCTTCATGAGCCAGGGCGCAACCAAGAAGAAGGTTGAGCGGATCATCCTTCTGGAGGGACTGCTCTACGGCCTGATCGGTGGTGTGATCGGATGCGTGATCGGTGAAACACTTCTTTATATCATCGGCCGGCTGGTATCTCCGCTGGCAGATTACGGAATCTACACACCCTTCGAGATCAACTGGATCTATATCGCTGCAGGTATGGCCTTCTCGGTAGTCCTTTCGGTAGCATCCGCATACTTCCCGGTACGTTCGATCCGGAAGCTGGAAGCCAAGGACGTGATCCTGAACCGGGTAGAGCAGAGAGCCGGCAAGGTTCTGGCAAAGCGGATCATCGGCGGAACCCTTATGACATTTGCCATCGTCTGCTGCTGTCTCAGCGGCGACGCAAAGAGCAACATGGCCCCCTTCGCATTTGCAGCAGCATATGCAGGCATCGTGCTCATCACACCTTCCATCGTGAAGGGCGTGACATGGCTTCTCTGCAAACTGTTCAGGAACAATGCAACGGTCTACCTGGCCATGAACAATATCCACAGCTCCAAGCTGCTCAGGAACAATATCGTGCTGATCGTCATTTCCCTCTCATCGGTTCTGATGATCGCTTCCTTCGGGAAGAGCATGACGGATCTGGTAACCAAGGCGTATGAGGATATGGAATATGATTACTCCATCTCCGGTATCCTGGAAAGTGATCCCTCACACTCAACCACAGATAAGATTATTGAGAAACTGGAGTCTTACGAGAATATAAGCAGTGAAAACATCAACCCGATGTATTTCGGAGAAACCAAGGCAGATGATGTTGCGGCAGTTGCGATCGGTATCCGACCTGCAGCATTTGCGCGTGACATGGACCGGTACTTTGAAGTCAGGGAAAAGTACGCCGAAGAATTTGAGGCACTGGAGGCCAGCGAAGGAAATGCGGTTCTGCTTCCCATCAAGGTGAAGAAGCAGATCAAGAAGGATGTGGGTGATACCGTGGAGCTTACCGTCAGCGGAAATAAGGTTCCCTTCACCATCATCGGAATCTACGACGGCAAGGTCTTCGATGCGGGACTCGGAATCCTGATGAAAGAAGAGGTCTTTAAGAAGGAGTTCCACATAAAGGAAGCAGACACTCTGTATTTCAGTGTAAACGGGGATGCGGCTTCGGTTGAAAATGATATGAAGCCCTTCCTGAAGAATCTCGGGGCCACCTGGTCTACCAAGGCCGAGGATACCAGGACCAATAATGAGCAGAATCAGCAGATCGTCATGATCATGGAAATCTTTGCATATCTCGCAATGATCATCGCATCCATCGGTGTCTTCAACAATATCACCATCTGCTTCTTCCAGAGAAAGCGGGAGATGGCAGTGATGGCATCGCTGGGAATGAACAAGAGTAAGAGAATGGGGCTTGTCCTTTCCGAAAGCCTGCTTTCGGTAGCACTGAGCATCGCCATCGCGATCCCCTTCACGATCCTGCTGGCGGCAGCCATGACAGCATTCTGCAGCTTTATCGGACTTCCGATGAATATCGTGTTCAGCTGGGCTCAGCTCCCGCTCTACGGCGGAGTGATCACATTGATCATCTTCATCGCAACCTTCTCGACCATGCTGAAGAGCCGCAAGCTGAGTGTGGTACAGGAACTGAAGTACGAGTAAATATCGAAAAATAATCAGATCAAAGGCGTTACAATCCTCCCTTACACTGCAGTCGTTTCGCGATCGGGCGACAGTCGCACCATGGAAGCGGCTGGGCTGCAGTCCGGGGTGGGGAATCAGATACAGAAGCAATCATTGAAAATTTAAATGTATAAAAAACGGAGGAATATAAAATGAACGCAATCGAGGTAAGGGATTTAAACAGATCATTCGTTAACGGAAAACAGACAACCGAAGTTCTGAAGCATATCAACCTGACGGTAGAGCAGGGGGAGTTCGTATCCATCATGGGACCTTCCGGAAACGGTAAGTCCACACTGCTTTACCTTCTGGGCGGACTGGATCAGCCCACCAGCGGTTCTGTCCGTATCGAAGGCATCGATCTGGCCAAGCTTTCCGACAAGAAGCTCTGCGCCATGAGAAATGAGAAGATCGGTTTCGTGTTCCAGTTCTATAATCTGGTTCCGAACCTGAATGTGGAGGACAATATCGCACTGCCCCTTATTCTGGCAGGCAAGAAGAAGTCAGATTACATGGATAAGATCAATGAGTGTCTGGAACTGATCGGTATGACGGATAAGCGGAAGCTGACTCCGCGGGAACTGTCCGGCGGTCAGCAGCAGAGAGTTGCCATCGCACGTGCGCTTGTCTTCAGTCCCGAGATCCTTTTCCTGGATGAGCCCATCGGAAATCTGGATACCAAGACCGGTATGAAGATCATGGATCTGTTCCGAAGGATCAATCGTAAGTACGGCACGACCATCGTGCAGGTAACTCACTCCGAGGATGCTGCCATGTTCGGCACCAAGCTGGTATGCATCGTGGATGGCGAGGTTGAGTCGGTGGATGACATCCGCCACATCATTAAGACAGCATAGGAATCGCAGGATCATCAGAGGAAAACATCTCCGGTATTCGGGGATGTTTTTCTTGTGTTTCCCTGCCTATAATGCTATAATACTACCGATTTTGCCCTACGAGGGCGCATTTATTGTGCCCGAAAGTAGCGTTTTTTCGAAATTTTAATGTTTAGTTATATGGGAGAATCGAACATGTACAAGATCATTCAGAAAAAGAGTCTGAACCCCACGGTTACGCTGATGGAGGTTGAGGCACCGCTGGTAGCCCGGAAATGTGAACCCGGACAGTTCATCATCCTTCGTGCGAAGGACGACAGCGAGCGTATCCCGCTGACCATCGCAGGTTATGACCGAGAGAAGGGCTCCATAACCATCATTTTCCAGATTGTAGGCGGAAGTACGGAAATCCTGAATTCACTGAATGAAGGTGAGTATATCCATGACTTTGTGGGACCGCTGGGTAAGGCCACCGAGACCGAGGGCCTGAAGAAGGTGGCGGTTGTCGGCGGCGGTGTCGGCTGTGCCATCGCATATCCGGTTGCAAAGAAGCTGCATGATATCGGATGCGAGGTTCACTCTATCGTAGGCTTCCGGAATGAGGATCTGATCATCCTGAAGGAAGAGTTCGAGGCAGCCAGCGATAAGTATGTCCTGATGACGGATGACGGTTCTGCAGGAGAGAAGGGTCTTGTGACCGCCGCACTGGAGCGTCTGATCCAGTCCGGTGAACAGTATGACGAGGTGATCGCCATCGGACCGCTGATCATGATGAAGTTCGTGGTTGCGGTTACGAAGAAGTATAATGTGAAGACGGTTGTCAGCATGAACCCCATCATGGTGGACGGAACCGGTATGTGCGGCGGATGTCGTCTGACCGTCGGCGGCAAGACGAAGTTCGCCTGCGTGGACGGACCGGACTTCGACGGCTTTGAGGTTGATTTCGATGAGGCTATGGCCCGCGGCGCATCCTACAAGCCTTTCGAGCAGAAGGCGAGAGAAGAAGCATGTAACCTTTTGAAGATGGAGGTAAAGTAAGATGCCCAACATGTCCATGACAAAGAATCCGATGCCTGCACAGGAGCCGGATGTCAGAAATAAGAATTTTAACGAGGTTGCCCTCGGCTACACCGAGGAGCAGGCCATCGACGAAGCACAGCGCTGCCTGAACTGCAAGCATAAGCCCTGTACCGGCGGATGTCCGGTGCAGATCGATATCCCGGCATTTATCGCAAAGGTTGCCGAGGGAGATTTCGAGGGTGCATACGAGGTGATCACCCGGTCCAGTTCCCTTCCGGCGGTCTGCGGACGTGTATGCCCCCAGGAATCCCAGTGCGAGAAGTACTGTGTCCGGGGCATCAAGGGAGAGCCGGTTGCCATCGGCCGTCTGGAGCGGTTCGTGGCAGACTGGCATATGGCGAACTGCAAGGAAGAACCGGTGAAGCCGGAGAGCAACGGCCACAAGGTAGCCGTGATCGGTTCCGGTCCCTCCGGACTTGCATGTGCAGGTGATCTGGCCAAGAAGGGCTATGATGTAACGATCTACGAAGCGCTTCATCTGGCGGGGGGTGTACTGGCTTACGGTATCCCGGAGTTCCGTCTTCCGAAGGCCATCGTGCAGAAGGAGATTGACGGTCTTAAAGCGCTGGGCGTTAAGATCGAGACAAATGTGGTGATCGGCAAGACCATTTCCATCGATGAGCTCTTTGATGAGTTCGGCTTCGAGTCCGTATTCATCGGCTCCGGTGCAGGTCTTCCGCGTTTCATGAATATCCCGGGTGAGAACCTGAACGGTGTATATTCCGCCAATGAGTTCCTGACCCGTATCAATCTGATGAAGGCTTATAAGGATGATTCCCGGACTCCGATCAAGTATCCGGAGAGCACCGTGGTTGTGGGTGGCGGAAATGTAGCTATGGACGCGGCACGCTGTGCAAAGCGTCTCGGCTCCGATGTGACCATCGTTTACCGCCGGACCAAGGCAGAGCTTCCGGCCCGTGCAGAGGAAGTGGAGCATGCAGAGGAAGAGGGCATCAAGTTCGCATTCCTGCACAATCCGGTTGAAGTCGAGGGTGAGAACGGCTGGGTGAAGGCTGTCCGCTGTCAGGTAATGGAGCTGTCCGATCCGGATGAGTCCGGCCGTCGGAAGCCGGTACCGGTGGAAGGCAAGTTCATCACGGTTCCCTGCGACTGCATGATCATGTCCATCGGAACCTCTCCGAACCCGCTGATCAAGTCCACCACCGAGGGCCTTGAGACCCAGAAATGGGGCGGTATCGTGGCGGATGAGGCAACAGGACTTACCTCCCGTGAACATGTATATGCCGGCGGTGACGCCGTAACAGGTGCGGCAACCGTTATCCTTGCCATGGGAGCCGGTAAGACCGCAGCAGCGGCCATCGACGCGGATCTGGCAGGGAAGTAAATAATTATGATATGTCATTCTGAGGAGCATAGCGACGAAGAATCCCGTGGAAAGAGAGAGCCTTCGCATCTCAGGATGACAGACAGATTGTCATTCTGAGCGAAGCGAAGAATCCCATGGCGTGGCCGGAGTTCTTCACACCTTACCGTGTTCAGAATGACATTTCTGCATATTGACGAAAAAGGAATCGACATTTCTATGAACACCAGTGAACAGAAAAGTACAGCCCAGGGCGTGATGAAAGCCTCGACCATCATGGCGATCTCGAACCTGATCGCCAGTGTGGTGGGGTTTGCCCGGAATATCATCATTTCCAGTATCTTCGGTATGGGAATGGAAAATGATGCCTATATCTCTGCCTTTACGATCCCGGATTTTATCTACACGATCCTTGTAGGCGGGGCTCTTTCGACTGCCTTCATCCCGATCTTCAGCGTATATATCGCCACAGGAGAGAAGGAGAAGGGACTCAGGATGGGCAATACGATCCTGAACCTGGTGGCTATTCTTGCCATGCTGCTTTGTCTGCTGGGCGAGATCTTCACTCCCTGGCTGGTGAATACCTTTATGCAGTTCGAGGGCGAGGCTTTTGAGCTGACGGTGAAGCTGACCAGGATCATGTTCTTCCAGTGCTTCTTCATGTGTCTCACCGGTGTCTGCATGGGCATCATGCAGTCGTATAAGAATTTCGTGCCGTCGGCGCTGGGCTCGATCTACTACAATATCTCCATCGTCGGCTTCGGCGTACTGCTGTCCCAGGTCTTCGGCCTCGGGATCGAAGGCTTCTCCATCAGTGTCGTGATCGGTGCGGTGGCGAACCTGGCAGCCCACATCCGGCCCATGCACAGAGTCGGTTACAGGTATCAGCCGGTGATCGACCTAAAACAGGACGGTATCCGGAAATTCTTCCGCATGCTGGGACCGGTGCTTCTCGGACTTTCCGTGAACCATGTGAATCTTCTGGTGAATCAGTATTTCGCGTCCGGTCTCGGGAACAGTACCGTATCTTCCATGAAAAATGCGCAGAGCATCAGTCAGCTTCCGGTTCTGATCTTCGGAGCAACGATCTCACTTTCCATCTTCCCCACCATGTCGGAGCATTTTGCGACAGGGAAGACGGAGGACTACCGGAGCGATTTCTCTCTGTCCTTCCGGACGGTTTTCTTCCTGACGATCCCCGCGGCTCTGGGAATCGTGGCACTCCGAACACCGCTTATCCGCGCCATGTACCTGCAGGGTGAATTCAAGGTGTCGGATATCGCCGTGATGGCGGGCTTCATGCTGATCTACTCCATCGGTACCATCGGTTATTCGGAGCAGCTGGTTCTGAACCGTGCCTTTTATTCGGCACGGGATACGAAGACGCCGATGCTGATCAACGTGGTATGTCTTCTGTTAAATGCGCTTCTCAGTTTTATCTTCGTACGGATCTGGGATGCGAACGGACTTGCACTGGCTTATTCGGTAGCCGGTATCGCAAGTATGATACTGCTTTCGGTATTCCTTCGGAAACGTGTGGGTTCTCTCCCCTGGAGAGAGGTCATCATATCCGCGGTGAAGACCCTGGCAGCCAGCGGGGCCATGTTTCTGGCGCTGTTCTTCCTGAATAACCTTCTGGAGCGTGTCCTTCCGATCGAGCGAAAGCTGTTCCAGCTGATGGAGATCGGAATCCTCTTCGTGTCAGGTGTGGCTGTATTCTTCGTTGTGGCGATCCTGCTCCGGATGCGTGAGGTGGAGGCCGTGAAGAGTATCTTTATGAGGAAACTGAAGAAATCATAATGATGATAAAGTCATGAGATTCTTCGCCCCTGCGGGACCCGGAATGACACGGAGGGCTTGTCATCCTGAGGGAGCATGGCGACCGAAGGATCCCGTCGTAAATGGGAGGTGTAACATGAAGAAGGAACTGTCCCGACTTGTTTATTATCATGACCTTGAGAAGGATCCGATCCTGCAGGCCTTTGCGGAGGTGGCTCTGGCTGTATCCATGCGGGAAGCCGGACTGGGTAGTCCTGACGGGTCTGAATTCCCGGAACACCCGGGGTATCCCGAACAACAGGGTCATCCGGAGCACCCCGGGTTTTCTGAACACCCGGGTCATCCGGAGCACCCCGGATTTCCGGCATCTCCGTTCTTTCCCGAATTCCCGAAGGCATGTGACCGGGGACCGCATCACCTGCCTCCCTTTTTCCGGAAGATACCGAAGGAGATACTGGTGGACCGTGTCTATGACGCCGTCCGGAAGCTGCTGGAGGTTGCAACCTCCTACGGCTTTGACAAGAATCTCTGGAGAGATTACCTCGCATTTCTTCTCATCACAAATGAGAATCCATTTTCCCTGACGGCGGAAAAGCAGGGGATCAGCGGCGGAAGCGTGCAGACCTTTGCAAGGCAGGATATGGAGATCTTCTGCCGGCTGTTCTGTTATGATTTTTCTCCCATCCAGCAGGCTCTCGGAATCGACTGCTTCTCCGTGATCACGGATTACAGGGCTGTTCCGAAGAGGGCTCAGAATTACAACAGAAATGTAAGCCTCCGTGTCCGGGAGGTAAGCGATGCCATCAGCGAAGTGCTGGAAAAGCACGGGGTTTCCGCTGATCTGCTGAAGGGTATCCCGAAGGACGGAGCAGTAAATGAAGAAGGCTCCGGGATGCTTCGGGAAGCGGCGGATGAGGTGCTTTCCGTCATTTCCGGTTTCTATAAAACCTACGGGGTCGGTATGTTCGGTCTGAACCGGGCGTTCCGGCTGGTGGAGAAGGATGAGGATGCCGGGATCACCGGATTCAGAGACGGTTCCTCTCCGAGAGGGATCACATTTGAACCCATCAACAATACCGAGGATGTACGGCTGTCCGATCTGGTGGGTTATGAGGTACAGAAGCAGAAGCTCCGTGAGAATACGGAAGCATTCGTGCGCGGACACCGGGCGAATAACTGCCTTCTCTACGGAGATGCGGGCACCGGCAAGTCCACCAGCATCAAGGCGCTCATTACCGAGTATTACGACCAGGGCCTTCGCATGATCGAGCTTTACAAGCACCAGATGCAGAGCCTTTCGGCCGTGATCTCCACCATAAAGCACAGGAATTATAAGTTCATCATTTATATGGATGATCTTTCGTTTGAAGATTTTGAGGTGGAGTATAAGTATCTGAAGGCCGTGATCGAGGGCGGGCTGGAGAACCGGCCGGATAATGTTCTGATCTACGCGACCTCCAACCGGAGACATCTCATCAAGGAGACCTGGAACGACACCGCGGATGTGGATCTGGAGAAGCACCGCGGGGATACGCTGCAGGAGAAGCTGTCTCTGGTGGACCGGTTCGGGATTACGATCCCTTACATGAAGCCCAACAAGAAGGAGTATGCACTGATCGTGGAGGAGCTGGCAAAGCGTGTGCCGGGACTCTCCATCGATCCGGAGGAGCTGCAGAAGGAAGCGGCGAAGTGGGAGGTGTCCCACGGCGGCATGTCCGGACGGACCGCGCAGCAATGCATAGATTATCTGGCAGCGAAGTACTCGGACCTGTCATCCTGAGAGAGCATAGCGACCGAAGGATCCCTTCCTATTGGCAGGATTCTTCGGCTTCGCCTCAGAATGACATGATTGGAAAGGGGGACATTATGACACGTAAGGAACGGGCCCGTCTGGTGACGGAGGCGCTGAATCGTGAATACGGAACGGAGATGTTCACCTATCTGCATTTCGAGACCCCGTGGCAGCTGTTGTTTGCAACGATCCTTTCAGCACAGTGTACGAATGACCGGGTGAATCTGGTCACGAAGGAACTTTATCAGAAGTACCGGACCGTGGAGGATTTTGCAAATGCGGATCTCTCCGAGCTGGAGAAGGACATTTATTCCACGGGTTTTTACAAGAACAAGGCAAAGAACCTGAAGGCCTGTGCACAGGCGCTTCTGGACCGGTATAACGGAGAGGTTCCGTCGGACATCGATGAACTGACATCGCTGCCCGGAGTAGGAAGAAAGACCGCAAATGTGGTCCGCGGGAATATCTTCCACATCGATTCCATCGTGGTGGATACCCATGTGAAGCGGGTGTCCCGGCTGACCGGTCTTACCAAAGAGACCGATCCCACGAAGGTGGAGTTCGATCTGATGAAGATCCTGCCGAAGGAGCAGTGGACGCTGTACAATGTTCAGGCCATTGCCGTGGGACGGACCTGGTGCGTGTCGGGACGGCCGAAGTGTGAAGCGTGTATCCTTCGGGAATGCTGCATGACCGGATCCGCACCTGCCGGAAAGAAAGCCGGACAGAGGAACGGGAAGCGGGATCAGAAGGCATAGCCATCATACAAAATCACCAAAAAGCAGCACGTGAATCTCCGGGCGTCGGCACATTTACGGAATTCTGTGAAGAATCCATTAAATGATTTGACAATTGCAGAAGAAACGTGTAGAACATAACATGGATGGAACTAAGTATAGACATATGATATGTCATTTCGGACGGAGAATCCCCTGGCATTTATGCAGGGACACGATACACGCGCGTGACATACATTGAGAAGGAGTTGAAAATGGTAGATTTCAGCAAGAAGAATAAGAAAAGCACACGGATCATCGCAGCTGTCATCTGTATTCTGCTGGTGGCAGGCATGGTGATCGGACTGCTTGTGACTGCATTTTAGGGATCGTCCCGGAAAAGAGATGAGGATATGAAGAGAAGAGGAAGATGTCTGCTTACGGCTCTGCTGGTGGCTGCGTTCCTTTTGATTTATGTGCCGGCCCCCATAGAGGCGGCTCCGGCCGGACTGACGATTCAGGAGTGCATCTCCGTGGATGGCATGAACCTGGGCGGTTACTCGGAAGCACAGGCCCGGAACATGCTGGAGAAACGCGAGACACAGCTGAAGGAAGTGGCTATCAAGCTGACCAGTGAGTATGGCGATGTGGAGACTACGCTGGGAGAACTGGGTTTCTTCGGTGATGTGGACGGTGCGGTCCGTGAGGCGGCCGGCTACGGAAATGCGGGAAGCATCCTGAAGCGTTACAGAGAGCAGCAGACGGATCAGGCACTGGATGTGGGAATCCGGAGATCGGTCAGCAATGCACGGATCAAGACTCTGGTCAACGACCAGCTGAAGAAAGTGTTCGATGGTTCCGAGGATGCAAAGCTGATCAAGAAGAGCAAGACCGAGGTATCGGTCGTGCCCGGAGAGAAGAGCGTGCGTCTGGATGCGGAAGCCACAACCAAAGCGGTAGATGCCGTACTTTCCACCGACTGGGATCATTCCGAACTGGAGATCCCGCTGGTGATCGTGAACAATGAGAACGGACAGACGGAAGCGCTGTCCTATATTACAGATCTGCTGGGAACCTACACCACCGAATTCGGCAGCGGGGACAGCGGAAGAAATCAGAACATCGCCCGTGCATCCGAGCTGATGAACGGTAAGATCGTATATCCGGGAGAAGAGGTATCCACATATTATACCATCGATCCCATCGAGGATTATAACGGTTATGCCATGGCCGGTGTATTTGTAAACAATGAGGTGGTACAGGGAATCGGCGGCGGTGTCTGCCAGATGTCCACCACACTGTACAATGCCCTGCTCTGGGCAGAGGTGGAGATCGTGAAGCGTGATTATCACGGACTTCCGGTATCATACGTACCGCTGTCCTATGATGCAACCATGGCAGGCGGTTATCTGGATCTGATCTTCCGGAACAATCTGGAATACCCGATCTATATTGAGATCGACTGCAACCGGGATGAGGGATATATCACCGCCAACATTTACGGACATGAATACCGTGATCCGAGAAGAACGATCGAATTTGATAACAACATCGTGGAGAAGATCGATCCTCCGGAGGATGAGGTTACGGTGGATCCGGAAATGGCGCCGGGGACCGAGGAGGTCGTATCCAACGGTAAGACCGGTTACCGGACAGAGCTTTGGAAATATGTTTACTATGACGGCGAGCTGCAGGACAGTGTTCTGATCAACCGGAGCGAATACAGCGCAACGCCGAAGAAGATCAAGAAGGGACCCGAAGCGGAATCCACGGAAGAAAGTGAGACCACGGAGGAGACCGAGGTCACGGAAGCAATCGAGGATACGGAAGAACCCGGCGGTCAGGAACAGCCGGAGGAACCCGGAGATCCGGAAGGCCCGGGAGGACCGGGAGGTCCGGAGGAACCCGGCGGTCAGGAACAGCCGGAAGAGCCCGGAGATCCGGAGGGACCCGGAGGAAACCCCGGAGAAGATCTTCCGGAATGATGATCTGCAGAAGCTGTTCCCGGTAACATTTCCTTGAACGAAGGATATTGCCGAGCGGATAGAGAACAAAAGTGAAACAAACTATGAATAATTCATATTTCAAACCGGCCTTGGGACGGATGCTCCGGCAAAGTGTGCTGAAGCATATTCGCCGTAAGCCGGAGGGAGTTTTGGAAGGGGCTGCGATCGGTTACGACGCAGCCATCTTTCAAAATGGAGACATTACAGAGATACAGGCAGTGGGCGCTCAGCCCACTTCCCGTTTTCCGGAGGATTATCCGTTGACAGCTGGGGAGGCGGCATGGATCACGGCCGAGAATCAGCTGGCGACGAAGGGCATATTTGCTACCGGCGTGTCACCGGATGATGTGTCGAAACGGCAGAACGCGGGAAGGATCGTGGCCGCACAGGTGCTTCTGGTGGCGGGGATGTCCTGCCCCGAGAGCAGGATCCGAAGGGAGATGCAGCGGCTCGCACAGTTTGCCGCGGAGCGAAGCTGTCCCATCGTAGGCGGAAATACGGTACATTTCCTGGAAGGCACGGACTGTCTGGTGCAGGTGGTTCTGACGGGACGCCTGCCGGCCGGTGAGCATGTGCAGGACGGAGAACCGTCGGATGGCGAGCGTGTGCAGGACGGAGAACCGTCGGATAGCGAGCGTGTGCAGGACGGAGAAGCGCCGGATGGCGAGCGTGTGCAGGACGGAGAAGCGCCGGATGGTGAGCATGTGCAGGACGGAGAAGCGCCGGATGGCGAGCGTGTGCAGGACGGAGAAGCGTCGGATGGCGAGCGTGTGCAGAACCGGCCGGCGGGAACGGAAGAGGAATCTCCCGGTTCGGCAAATGCTGCATCCGGGTTACTGCGGAAACCGGCACCCGGTGACCGGGTATATTTTCTCGGAGAGGTGGGATGCCTTGGGGCGGATCTTCTGGCGAGGAGCCGCCGGGAAGAACTGCGCCGGCATTTCCCGGAAAGCTATATCGAAACCATGGAATACGGGGTTGAAGATTATTCCGTACAGGAGAAGGCGGCAGCGGCGCTGGAGGCAGGAGCGGTATTTCTGCATGATGTTTCAAACGGAGGTGTTCATGCGGCGCTCTACCAGCTGGCGGAAGCGGCCGGCTGCGGGATTCACGTAAGGCATGAGGGACTGACTGTCCGGCAAAGCGTGATCGAACTTTCGGAGGCGCTGGAGATCAATCCGTACCTTCTTCTGGGAACCGGCGGACTGCTGGCAGTGGTTCCGGAGGATACGGCAGCCGAATTTGAGGGAAGCATGACGATCCGGAAGACTCAGCCGGATGCAGATCCGGGGGCTGACGGACGGAGCGGCGGATCATTTCCATGGGCATATGCGGGACAGCTTACGAAGGAGAAGGCCCGGCTTGTGACTGCGGAGAATTTCCATATGGAACGATATCTGAACCTGCCGGACGGGGATGCATTTGAGGAAGCCCGGAGCCCTGAAACGTAGATGAAGCGTGTCTGATATTACATGATGAACGAAGTTATCCGGTCCTCTGCGGAAGTACGCAGGGAAGGAAGCCGGGAACGATAGAAAGGAACAAGGGTATGAAAGAAGAAATCCTGAAAATCCTCGAAAAGAACAGCCGTCTTTCGGCAGCGGATATCGCAGCCATGATCGGCGCGTCCGAGGAGGAAGTGGCAGCGGCAATCTCGGAGATGGAGAAGGAGAAGATCATTTGCGGTTACAGCGCCGTGATCAACTGGGAGAAGGCCAATGACGAGAAGGTTATGGCACAGATCGGAGTGAAGATCTCTCCGGTGCGTGGGGAAGGTTTCGACCGGATCGCAGAGCGGATCAGCCGTTTCGAAGAGGTGGATTCCGTGTATCTTATGTCCGGTGCCAGTCATGATCTGGTACTGACCATCGAGGGAGAGTCCATGAAGGATATTTCCCATTTTGTTTATGAGAAGATCGCGCCGATGGAGACCGTACTCTCCACATCTACCTTCTTTGTATTGAAGAAGTATAAGGATCATAACGTGATCCTCGGTGAAACCCGCGGCGCAGACGAGCGGATACAGATCATGCCGTAGGCCACGAGCCATGCACATCCGCAGCATCGATGAATGCAAAACATTCGGAGAGGCCATGAATGGCGGGGTATGATCGTGCCCGGCAGGAGTACTGATAACAGAAAGGACACACAATGAAACCGTTAAATCAGACAGTTCTTGACATGAAACCCTCCGGAATCCGGAAGTTCTTCGACATCGTAAGCGAGATGCCGGATGCAATCTCCCTGGGTGTAGGTGAGCCGGACTTCGACACCCCCTGGCATGTGTGTGATGAGGGTATCTATACCCTGGAGAAGGGACGAACCTTCTATACATCCAACTCCGGTCTTATGGAGCTTCGTGAGGAGATCTGCAAATGGTACGCTACAAAGTACGGCGTCCACAGGAATCCGGCAAAGGAAGCGCTGATCACCGTGGGCGGAAGCGAGGGCATCGATCTTGCAATCCGTGCGCTGCTGGAACCGGGGGATGAGGTGATCATTCCGGAACCCAGCTATGTCAGTTATGTACCATGTGTGGCCCTGGCAGGAGGCGTTCCCGTAACCCTGTCCCTGAAGAATGAGAATCAGTTCAAGCTGACGGCTGAGGAACTGGAGAGTGCCATCACAGAGAAGACCAAGGCTCTGGTACTGTCCTTCCCGAACAACCCGACAGGAGCCATCATGACCAGGGAGGAGCTTCTTCCCATCGCGGAGCTGGCGATTAAGTATGATCTTTACGTGATCTCGGATGAGATCTACAGCGAGCTGACCTACGGAGATGCACCTCATGCATCCATCGCTGCCATACCCGGGATGGAGGAACGGACCATCGTGATCAACGGCTTCTCCAAGGCGTATGCCATGACCGGCTGGCGTCTTGGTTATGCGCTTGCCCCCGAGGTGATCGCGAAGGAGATGACGAAGATCCATCAGTTCTGCATCATGTGTGCACCCACCACCAGCCAGTATGCGGCGGTCGAGGCGATCAAGAACGGTGAGAAGGACATCCACCATATGCGGGAATCTTATGATAAGCGCAGACATTTCCTCATGAAGCAGTTCGAAGTGATGGGTCTTCCCTGCTTCGAGCCGAAGGGAGCCTTCTATATGTTCCCGTGCATTAAGGAATTCGGTATGTCCAGTGATGATTTTGCAACCACCCTGCTCCGGGAAGAAGAGCTGGCGGTTGTGCCCGGAAATGCATTTGGCGACTGCGGCGAAGGATTCCTCAGAATCTCGTATGCATATTCCATCGACCAGCTGAGAGAGGCGATGGACCGGATGTCACGTTTCATCCGCAAGCTGAGAGGATGATTTTTGAAAAAGTTTGTATTTTGGCTCAAAAATCATTGAAAAAATCTCTGAAATATCAGATCCGATTCAATATGTTGGAGTGAACATATGTTAAATATAGTCCTCTACGAACCCGAAATGCCTGCGAATACGGGCAACATCGGCAGAACCTGTGTGATCACGGGAGCCCGGCTGCATCTGATCGAGCCGCTGGGATTTCATTTGAATGAGAAGATGATACGAAGAGCCGGCCTCGATTATTGGGACCGGCTCGATGTTACGCGCTATATGGATTATCATGACTTTATGGAACGGAATCCTGGTGCGAAGATATTCTATGCCACAACGAAGGCTAAGCAACGATACTCCGACGTGAAGTATACGGAGGACTGCTTCCTCATGTTCGGAAAGGAAAGCGCCGGCATCCCGGAAGAAATCCTGGTGCAGCACCCGGAGAAGTGCATCCGCATCCCCATGCTTCCGGAGGAACGGTCCCTCAATCTGGCAAACGCCGTTTCCATTGTAACCTACGAAGCCCTGCGCCAGCTGGACTTCCCGGGGCTGGAGGGGGAAGGCGAGCTGCACCGGCTGTCCTGGGCAAGAGACAGTTAGGATTCGCGCTATTTCAGGGTTAGGAATTGTCTTTTTGCAGGATTGGTGATAGGGATGGAGATGTTGACCGAAAATCATCTTCGTTGTCATTATCGATCAGAATGATGCCGCTTTGCTCGTCAACAATTTGCTCAATGTTTTTCAATCCATATCCATGATACAGGGAATGGAGCTATGAAGACCGGTTGGCTGCACTGCCAGGACAACTGGTACTACCTCGGAAGAGATGGGGCTATGGTAACAGGTGCGACCAGAACCATCAGCGGAAAAGAATACAAGTTCGGAGCCGATGGAGTATGCATGAATCCGTAGTGTTCAGATGTGGGTTTGAAAATAAAATGAATTTGACGCGCGTCAAATATTGCGATATAATGAAACGCAGATATTTGACGTGCGTCAAATTTGTTTTAATGAATGTCTCCGCAATGTGAGGAGTGGATTATGCGTAAGGATGTTACAAAAGAGGTGCAGGATCTGACCTATCTGAAGTGGTCGCATATTCGGGGATCCAGCGGAACGGCCGGTACCTTCCTTAAGGCCCGGTCCGTGATCGGGGAAAAGAAGAAGTATTACAAGCTGTCCAACTTTGATCCGGAGTACGGTGTGATCGGTCATGAGTGCATCAACGAGATCATTGTGGACAGGCTTCTTACGATCCTTGGAGTGGAGCATCTGGAATATGAACTGATCCACGCGGATATCCGGGTGGATGGAAGGCGGTTCCGTACCTGGCTTTGTTCTTCTGAGGATTTCAAAAGCCAGGGGGAAAGCAAGGCGGCGCTCGATGATTATTACAGGGTGAACGCGAACCCCGGAGAAGATCACTATGAATTCTGCGTCAGAAACGGATGGAAGCGTACAGTCGATCAGATGATCGCTGTGGATTATCTTATCCTGAATCGGGACAGACACGGAGGAAATATTGAGATTCTGAGCAATTCCCGTTTGCATGAGCTCCGGATGGCCCCCATGTTTGATCATGGATTGTCCCTTCTTTGTTCCTGCATGTCGGAGGATGAGGCGGAGCGGTTTGATGTGATGGAGGACAGGAGGTGCAACAATTATATCGGGAGTAAGTCCTGTTTTGAAAACCTGCAACGGATATCCGATGCCGGAGATGTATTTTCCTCAGGGTTGAAGGATGCGGATCGGGAGCTTCTGTTTTACGGATTGGATGGTACGCTGTCGGATATTTATTTTCAAAAGATCTGGGAGATGCTATCAAAAAGGTATAAGGTGTATGAAGATTTACGAGATCATAAATGAAGAAGATCTTTTATCGGTAGGGGTATTGCTGTATTATGAAAAGGAGCATACGTTTCTGATTGAGCTTTCTGCTTCTCTGGATGAATGGACTGCCCCGATCCTGTTCTCCCGTTATGTCAGAGAAGGAATCTACTCCATTCCGCGGGATATCAGTCGGCTCTGGGTTATGGCAAGGGTTGTTCCGAGCGACAGGCAGAATATAGATGCTATCCTCAGGAATCATAAGCTCGGATCCTATGATGAAATGAAGATCCTCGAGATTGCGGAGGGGCGGTGCTCTCAGGATAGCCTTGCCATACGCAGACTGAGTGAGCTGCCGGATTATGTGACCGAGCGGATGAAGAAAAATGTTGTAGAATGTTTTATTACAGAGGATGAAGCGCTTCTCATTTTCTTTGCGGATGAAACGATACGGAAGGTGAAGCGGTCGGAGCTTTCTAAATTTGATTCCATCGAAGGAATGGATGCGGTTTTAACGAATGACAGTCTGTATCGATCCTGTAAAATCGGAACCGGAGGTTATTTTGTGACCTTTAATGATTCCATAGATCTTCCGGCTACCGGACTTTATGCCACCGGAGAACAGATTCCGCTGAGGCGAAGCGATTTTGTGTCCTTCGTGAAAAGGAATACGCTGGATACATCGGAAAGCTGTTCCCTGCTCGGATGTTCCCGCCAAAATATCGCTTATATGGTGAAGCAGAACCAGCTCACGCCACTGCGGGAAGATGTAAAGGGGACGCTGTATAGCAAAGGGGACGTAATAAAGAATACATGGTAAATAGGAGTTGGAAAATTGAATAAACGAACCATACGAGTACTTGAATTTGAAAAGATCCTGGAGATGCTTGCTGTGCATGCGGTGTCTCAGGGGGCAAAGAAGCGCTGCCGGAGACTGACGCCGAGGAAGGAACTCACGGAGATCGCGCAGCTGCAGTCGGAGACGAGAGATGCGGCACGGCGCTGGGAGGAATACGGGGCTGTCGGCTTCTCGGGTGTCCGGGAGATCACGGACTCGCTGCGTCTCCTGGAAATGGGTTCGCCCCTGAACCAGAGCGAGCTGCTGGATATCGCATCCCTGCTGGAGACGGCGGACCAGGTGCAAAGCTACGGGGCAAGGCGGGAAGCTCCGGAGCCGGATACCCTGACGGACCGGTTTTCGAGCCTGCTTCCCGTCCGGGATGTATCCTCTGAGATCCGCCGGTGTATCCTGTCGGAAGAGGATATGGCGGATGACGCATCCTCCAATTTAAAAAAGATCCGAAAGGAGATCCTCACCTGCGGAAGTCAGCTGCACCAGCAATTGGAGAAGATCGTAAAGAGGGAATCGGACAAGGGCACCCTGCAGGATGCCCTGATCACCATGCGCGGAGGCCGGTACTGTATTCCGGTAAAGGCAGAGTACCGGGCGAAGTTCCCGGGCATGATCCATGACCAATCCCAGACCGGAAGTACCGTATTCATCGAGCCCATGGAGATCGTGAATCTGAACAATAAGATCAAGGAGCTGGAGGCAGAGGAACGCCTGGAGATCGAAGCGATCCTGGCGGAGTTATCGAAGATGGCTGCCTCCGTACGGGACGAGATCCATACGGATATGACGCTGCTTACGGAGCTGGACTTCATCTTCGCAAAGGCGAAGTTTGCAAGGGAGATCAAGGCGTCGGAGCCTATCGTCGGAACGGACGGGATCATCGATCTCAGGCGTGCGGTGCATCCGCTGCTGGAGCGGAATACGGCGGTTCCGGTTGACATAAAACTTGGGGAGGATTATTCCGTCCTGATCATCACCGGCCCGAATACCGGTGGTAAGACTGTGTCCTTAAAGACCCTTGGTCTGCTGACGCTGATGGCGCAGGCAGGGCTTCATATCCCTGCAGAATACGGCTCCAGGGTATCCGTCTTTGAGGATGTCTTTGCGGATATCGGAGATGAGCAGAGCATCGAGCAGAACCTTTCCACCTTCTCATCCCACATGAGCAATATAGTTTACATAATACAACATGCAACAAAGAACTGTCTCTGTCTTTTTGATGAGCCCGGCGGAGGGACCGATCCGGTGGAGGGCGCTGCGCTGGCAGTCTCCATCCTGTCCGAGCTGAAGGCCCGGGGAGCCCGGGTCATGGCGACCACACACTATACGGAGCTGAAGACCTATGCGCTTTCCGAACCGGGTGTGGAGAATGCCTCCTGCGAATTCGACGTGGCATCCCTGCGGCCCACCTATCGTCTGATGATCGGAATTCCGGGGAATTCCAATGCATTTGCAATCTCCAGGAGACTGGGACTGCCCGAGGATATCATAGATGCGGCAAGGGGGCGGCTGGATGAGGATTCCATCCGCATGGATCAGATCCTGACGGATCTTACCGAGACAAGAAGCCGCATGGAGAAGGATCAGGCAGAACTGGAGCACTACCGGAAGGAGGCGGAGGCTCTCAGGAAACGCCTTTCCGTGCAGGAATCGAAGATGTCCGAGAAGAAGGAAGAGATTCTGGCGAAGGCCAGAGAGGAAGCCAGGGAGATCATCGAGGATGCGAAGGAGACTGCCGATGCAGCCATCCGTGATTACCAGAAATGGGCAAGGAATCCGGCGGCGGCCGATGCCCGGCGCATGGAGGAACAGCGGGCAGCCCTTCGGAAGAAGAAGGAAGCGCTGACGGATAAAACAGAGAAGAAGCAGGCAAAGTCCGGTCATAAGGACAGTGATTTCCATATCGGAGACCGGGTGAAGGTGCTGAGTCTGGACACCGAAGGACATATCATCAAACTGGCGGATTCCAAGGGACTCTTTACCGTGGAGATGGGTATCCTTACATCCCGTTTCCCTGCGTCGGATCTTCTGATCCTGGCGGAAGAGAAGGTGAAGCTTCCGAAGGTCCGCGCGGCAGGAGAAGGAAATATGCATAAGGGCTCTACCTTCCAGCCGGAGCTGAATCTGCTGGGTAAAACCGTGGATGAGGCACTGATGGAGATCGACAAGTTCCTGGATGATGCGCTGCTGGCGCACGCAACAACGGTCCGTATCGTACACGGTAAGGGAACCGGAGCGCTTCGGAAGGGGATCCATGAGCACCTTCGGACCCTTCGTTATGTGAAGGCCTACCGACTCGGTGAGTTCGGTGAGGGAGATGCCGGGGTAACGGTGGTTTCCCTGTAGCTTTCTTTGGAATCCGTCCCGCATTTTCGGTGCATTTCTTCATAGTTAAAGTGGAAAAAAATCAGAGATTATGATACACTAAAGTTTAGTGGATTTTGTGCCGGAAGAAAGGAGCAACCCATGGATAAACCCAGAATTCTGATCGTTGATGACGACGAGAATATCGCAGAGCTGATCTCCCTCTATCTGAATAAGGAGTGTTTCGATACACGTATCGCACCGGACGGGGAGACCGCGCTTATGGAGGTGGAGGAGTATAATCCGGATCTGATCCTTCTGGATCTGATGCTTCCGGGCATGGACGGCTATGAGGTCTGCCAGCAGATCCGCAGGACCCGGGAGACACCGATCATCATGCTGTCTGCCAAGGGTGAGGTTTTTGATAAGGTGCTCGGATTAAAGATGGGAGCGGATGATTATATCATCAAGCCCTTTGATTCCAATGAAATGGTGGCCCGCGTCCGGGCGGTACTCCGAAGGACCAAGCGTCCTGAGGAGCCGGCACCCGCTGAGAAGCCGGAGCGGAAGGGCGAGTACGTGGAGTACGACCGTCTGATCGTGAACATTTCAAATTATACCGTTACATTCTGCGGCAAGAATATCGACATGCCGCCGAAGGAGCTGGAGCTTCTTTATTTCCTGGCCAGCCAGCCGAATCAGGTGTTTACCCGCGAGCAGCTGCTGAACCAGCTGTGGGGCTACGATTTCATGGGCGATACCAGAACCGTGGACGTGCATATCAAACGTCTCCGTGAGAAGCTGGAGGGAGATTTCCCCTGGTCCATCGTAACTGTATGGCGTGTCGGATACAAATTTGAAGTAAGATAGCAGGTGAGTTGATTTATGCAGCATTCCATTCTGGACCGAATCTATATAGCATTCCTTGCGATACTGATCGTGTCCTTTGGAGTGCTGATTGTTTTTACGTCCTTTATGACGCGGCGTTCCCTCGTGTCGGAGAAGACCGAAACACTTCAGAATGAGGCGGCGCTGATCGCGTCCCAGACCGTCGTCGGATACGTGTCCGGACGGTATGATAAGCCGACACTGGAGTATCTCTTTCAGTATTATGCTTCGGCGCTGGATGCGGATGTCTGGTATCTGGATGAATACGGACGTGTTGTTGCCACGTCCCAGGAGGCGCCATCGGATCAGAACAACGCAGAGAAGCAGAGAATCGGAAATATACCCTACAACATTTACCAGCTGGATCCGGAGTATGAAGTGAACAAGGATCATTCCCAGACCGGTAATTTCTACGGCCTGTATAAGAATGACATGATCTCGGTCAATGTGCCGGTACACCTGGATCAGCTGAATCTCTTCGGAGAGGTGGTCAGCACCGAGCAGAGGGGTGCACTGATCCTGCATGCGACGGTATCCCAGATCAATGAGCTGATGCGTAACATTTACAGTATCGTCCTGATTCCCTGTCTGGTCATCATCGTTATCGCCTTCGTGTTCCTGGCAGTGGTATCCAAGAAGGTCCTGACCCCGGTAAAGAAGTTGTCGGTTGTGGCTCAGGAGTATTCCAAGGGGAATCTGGAGGTGCGGACGGAGGTTCATTCCAACGACGAGATCGGTCAGCTGGCGGAGTCCATGGAATACATGGCGGACGAGCTGGCGAAGCTGGAGGATTACCGGAGAGATTTCGTGTCGAATATCTCTCATGATTTCCGTTCACCGCTCACCTCTATCAAAGGCTACATCGAGGCCATGAAGGACGGGACCATTCCGCCGGAGAAGCAGGGACGGTACCTGGATATCGTGCTGAACGAGACCCAGCGTCTGACGAAGCTGACCCAGGGACTTCTGGATCTTAACAATCTGGAAAGCTACGGACCGTATGTGAAGATGACGGCCTTCGATATCATAGAGGTCATCAACAAGACGCTGAATACATTTGAGATCAAATGTATCGAGAAGGGGGTTGCGATCTACCTGAACAACCATGCGGATGAGACCATGGTCATGGCGGATAAGACCAAGATCCAGCAGGTGATCTACAATCTGATCGACAATGCGCTGAAATTCACTCCCGAGGGCAAGCGGATCTTCGTGACCGTAACGGATAAGGAGAAGGATGATAAGCTCCATATCTCCATCCGGGATGAAGGTATGGGTATGGATGAGGAAACCCAGAAGAAGATCTTCATCCGTTTCTATAAGGGAGATTCTTCCCGTGGTAAGGATAAGACCGGCTCCGGCATCGGACTGGCCATCACGAAGGAGATCATCAAGGCACATCATGAGGTGATCACCGTGAACAGTAAGGTGGATGAAGGAACCGAGTTCGTCTTCACCCTGAGCAAGGCCAGCTCGGTGGCGGGAAAATGACGAGAGAAACCTGAATACTGAAAGTGAGGATATATTTTGAGGTACATACGTGAACTGCGTGAGGGAGAGAATATCTCCGGCGTATATTTCTGCAAGGTCAAGACCATAGCCAAGACCAAGGCGGAGAAGACCTACTACAGCCTGATCCTGCAGGACAAGACCGGAACCATCGATGCGAAGGTGTGGAACCTGTCCAACGGTATCGAGCATTTCGAGGCACTGGATTATATCAATATCGATGCCCAGGTCACCAGCTTCAACAACCAGCTGCAGCTGAACGTGTCCCGCATCCGGAAGGCGCATGAGGGAGAGTACGTGGTGGCAGAGTACATGCCCTGTTCCCCCTACAAGACGGAGGAGATGTATGATTCGCTCCTGAAGCTGATCGCGGATACGAAGGATCCGAATCTGCATGCACTGCTTTCTGCCTTCTTTATCGAGGACACGGCATTTATCAAAAACTTCAAAGAACACAGTGCGGCGAAAATGGTCCACCATGGCTTTATCGGCGGTCTGCTGCACCACAGTCTCTTCGTGGCGAGAACTTGTGAATTCCTGGCAAAGCAGTACCCGGTGCTGAACCGTGACCTGCTGATCACGTCGGCGCTTCTGCATGATGTGGGAAAGCTTCGGGAGATCTCCGACTTTCCGGAGAACGACTACACGGATGAGGGGCAGCTCCTGGGGCATATCGTGATCGGGGCCATGTGGATCGGTGAGAAATGCGATGCCATCCCGGGCTTCCCGAAGAAGACGAAGGACGAGCTGCTGCACTGTATCGTGGCGCACCACGGGGAGCTGGAATTCGGGTCGCCCAAGAAGCCGGCGCTGATCGAGGCCCTGGCTTTGGCATTTGCCGATAATATGGATGCGAAGATCGAGACCTTTACCGAACTTCTTCAGGCAAATCCGGACACCACGGACTGGCTGGGCTTTAACCGCCTGCTGGATTCCAATGTGCGAAGGACCGGGTCCTGACGGGGACACGCGTCACCGCCCGTATGGAGCGGGCATTATCTGAAAAAAGGCGGTTCGTTTCCGGACGGACGGCAGGCTCCGGTGAAGTACTTTACCGGAGAATAAAAAAGACAAAATGAAAGGACAGGTACGATGGGTAGATATTTCGGAACAGACGGCTTCCGGGGGGAAGCAAACTGCAGTCTTACAGCGGATCATGCATATAAGATCGGACGTTTTCTCGGCTGGTATTACGGAGAACTGAAGCGGCAGAACGGGATCGATGAGATGCCGAAGGTCGTGATCGGAAAGGATACCAGACGTTCCAGCTACATGTTTGAATATGCGCTGGTGGGCGGTCTGGTGGCTTCCGGTGCGGATGCTTACCTGCTGCATGTGACCACCACTCCGTCGGTTGCCTATGTGACCCGGATGGACGGCTTCGACTGCGGGATCATGATCTCCGCCAGCCACAATCCTTACTATGATAACGGGATCAAGCTGCTGAACGGCTCCGGTGAGAAGATGGAGGAGTCCACGATCGCGCTGATCGAGGATTTCCTGGACGGTTCGGTACATCTCTTTGACCGTGACTGGTCCGAACTTCCGCTGGCCAAGCGGGAGAAGATCGGCTGCACCGTGGATTACGTGGCAGGCCGGAACCGGTATGTGGGATATCTTATCTCCCTGGGACAGTATTCCTTTAAGGATAAGCGGATCGCACTGGACTGCGCGAACGGTGCCGCATGGAACATCGCCAAGGCTGTCTTTGATGCGCTGGGTGCCAAGACCTATCTGCTGAATGCGGAGCCCAACGGAACGAACATCAACCGGGATGCGGGTTCCACACACATCGAGGGTCTGCAGAAATATGTGCTTGCAAATCACATGGATGCAGGCTTTGCCTATGACGGGGATGCGGACCGGTGCCTGGCTGTGGATGACAAGGGCGAGGTCATTACCGGTGACCATATCCTGTATCTCTGCGGCGTGTATCTGAAGGAACGGGGTGACCTGCTGAACAATACGGTAGTTACCACGGTCATGTCCAACTTCGGTCTTTACAAGGCCTTTGACAAGATCGGTATCGATTATGCGAAGACCGATGTGGGCGACAAGTACGTCTATGAATATATGTCCCAGAACGGCTGCCGGATCGGCGGCGAGCAGTCCGGGCACATCATTTTCTCGAAATATGCGACCACGGGTGACGGAATCCTGACCTCCCTCAAGATCATGGAAGTGATGATGGCGAAGAAGCAGAAACTGTCCGAACTTGTGGCGCCCCTGAAGATCTATCCGCAGGTGCTGGAGAATGTCCGGGTGAGCGATAAGAAGGAAGCGCAGGAGGATGCGGATGTACAGGCTAAGGTGGCCGAGGTGAAGGAAGCCCTCGGGGACAGCGGACGGATCCTCGTCCGTGAGTCCGGAACCGAACCGGTGGTTCGTGTCATGGTGGAAGCACCGACGGAGGAGACCTGCCGCGAGAATGTGGATGCGGTGGTGAAGGTGATCCGTTCGAAGGGATATGCCGTAGAGGCATAAGGTCCGGAATGCCGGACGGGATCGGGTGGTGTGCTGATCCTGCATGGTTTTAGAATACGGCAGAAGGCCGGTTTACAGTCCTGCATCCTCCGGAAGCTTGTCCGGATCCAGCAGGGTGCCGCCTTCGGTGATATAATAGACTAACGTTTCGGAGCCGTCATATCTGGTGAAGGTACATTTCCAGAAAATGGCGGCATAGGTTTCAAAGGTGGTATCCACCGCCTTGTAGGAAACCGCACTCCAGGTGTACCAGTGCTGGTACTCGGATTCGATGGGAAAGTCGAGATGGACAGCCTCATACTCGGAGAGGGTCCGCTCGCTTTCGGATGCGGGAGAGATGGTGCTTTCCCACTCGCCGTAGATCAGACTGACACGCTGTTCCTCCGTAAGCTGGCGGGAAGCGTTTTTCACCACCGCCTCCGACGGCCCCGCATAATATGCGGTGGGAACGGTGGTTACCTGACCGGTCTCGGCAGCGGCTTCCCTCCGGATCAGAAGATCGGGCAGAAGCAGGGCGGCAACGATGGCCCCGGCTGTCAGAAGAAGAGCGGGGATAAAGAAGATATTCCTTTTTTTCCGGTTGCTTGTCATGGGTTATGCCTCATTTTCATTTCTGTATATTGTCATTCGGATCCGGCGTTGAAGGTCACGGTAAATGTGGTTCCCTCGCCGGGTTTGCTTTCCAGATCGATCTTTGCACCATGCCGTTCCAGGATCACCGTCACCAGGGACATGCCGAGTCCGGCACCGCCGGCGGCACGGGTTCTGGATTTATCCACCATGAAGAATTCATCGAAGATCTTCTTCTGATCTTCCTCCGGGATTCCGATCCCGTGGTCACATACGGTGAACCGGTATACGGCAGCTTCCTGGCTGTCGGTTGTGTTGGAACCTTTTCCGGAGATACTTCCGGATTCACCGGAAGCAGGCGATGTGCTGCCTTCGGACGGGTCCTTCGCCGGACTTCCCGAGAACAGAACGGTATCTCCTTCCTTGGAGGCCTTCCTTGCATTATCGATCAGGTTGATGAAGACGGTCTTCAGCAGCTCCGCATCACCCTCCAGGAACCCCGGAACCACATTCACGGACAGGGTCTGTCCGGATGCGGTGAGCAGGGGCGTCATACTTGTTTTCACACTCTCCGCCAGCGCTTCTGCGGAGATCTTTTTCTTTTCAATGGGATGATCCTTCAGATAGAGCAGGTCGAAGAGCTTCATGGACATGGATTCCAGACGCTTTCCTTCGGAGAAGATGTACCCCAGGGCCTGCTGCTGTTCGTCTTTTGACAGGTCCAGGGACCGCATGGTGTCCGCGTAGCCGATGATACTGGTCATAGGCGTTTTGATCTCATGGGTGAAATCCGCCACGAACTGTTCCCGGCGATGGATCATGTCATTCAGCTCCTCTACATGATTCTCAACGGAATCCGCCATGGAATTGAACCGGTCGGACAGCATGCCCACTTCGTCCGCCGTCCGGATCTTCGAGCGGACGGAATAGTCGCCCTCCGCAAAGGAATCCGTGGTATCCCGAAGGGACTCCAGCGGCCGTGTCAGGAGCCGGCTGAGAATATAAAGAAGGAGTGCAGAGAGGCTGAGGATCAGGAGAGTGATCTCCCGGTACTCCCGGACGCTCTGGTCCAGCATGGCGTGAACATCGGAGATATCCCGGCGGGTGATGATGTTCAGGGGCTTCTCATCCAGTGTGGAATTGGATGTAACATACAGGAAATGCCGTCCGCCTTCTTCCGTCAGCAGATAGTTCTTCTTTGCGTCATTACTGAAATCGAAGAGGTTCACGGTTGCTGCGGCTGCCGCTGTATCCGGAGTTGCTTCGCCGCCCGCGGTTCCCGTATCCTTCACCGGCATGGCCGTCAGGTCCGGGAATTCCTCCTCACTGGTATAGACGTAGAAATCGCCATAGCGGATGGCCAGGGCTTCTTCTCCGGAGATCATGCCGCTGAAGATCTGATTGCCTATGGTCGGAAGGGAACGGTTCAGATTATAACTTCCGGAGTTGATCGCATCCAGGATCTCATATTCCACGGAGGACTGTACCAGATTGTTCTCGGTCACGGCGGATTTGATCGCCGTATCCATCGTAAGCCGGTAGCTCCGTTTCATCAGAAGAAAGCCCACAACCCCGGTTGTGAGCGAGAGAAGAAGCAGATTTAAGAATAGTACCTTGTGCCGAAATTTCATCTGTCTTTCCTTACTGCAGGATTTTTGGTGTTCCGTTTTGGGATGCGCAGAGAGCCGGAGCGGGATTCTGTCAGCTGACGTTGTCCCGGAGCCTGCGCCGGGTCCCGCGAGACCTGAACAACTCCCGGACCGGTGGTTACTCCGTCAGCCGGTATCCCGTATTATAAACGGATTTCAGGTTGTTCTTCAGATCCAGCTTCCTGCGGAGCCGCTGTACATGCAGGTCCAGGGTGCGGGTGTCTCCCATCCAGTCGGTCTCCCAGACCGTCTCGTAGATCCGGTCGCGGTACAGCGTGATATTTACATTCCGGACGAACATAAGGAGAAGTTCAAATTCCTTCGGGGTAAGTGTTACATCCTGCCCGTCTTTGGTGACCGTACGGTTCGTGGCATCGATCACCAGATCCTTAAACTGAAGGATGTCTTCTGTCTTATGGTACCGCCGGAGTACGATATTGATCCGGGCCAGCAGCTCCACGATCTCGAAAGGCTTTACCAGATAGTCCTCCGCGCCGGAGGTGAGTCCCTTCATGCGGTCGTCCAGGGAGGCTTTTGCAGTGATGAAGATCACGGGGATCCCCATGGGCCGGATGTACTCCATCAGCTCGTAGCCGTTGATCTCCGGCAGCATGATATCCAGAAGGATCAGGTCAAATGTGTGATCCTCCAGAAGATCCGCCGCGGATTTGCCGTCATACAGCGCAGTGCAGTTGTAGCCGGCCTTGGTGAGGTTCAGGCGGATCAGGTCCGAGATGGGTTTTTCATCCTCTACGATAAGTATCTTCAGCATGGCATAGTCATCCCTTTCGCAAAACTATCTGTATTCTATCATATATTACACCGTTCGTGTAGGTGTTTCGAATTGTATCACTATGGACCCTGCACGGCAGAGCATCCGCCGGGTGAAGACCGGACAGGCAGCCTGAAGGAAGACAGAACTCCGTATTTCCCCTGCATGAAAACAGGATAGAGAAAAAAAGCATCAAAAATGTTTCAGAACAGATACATTTCGGATACATTTTTACCGTATAGTGCATACGGTGGTCTGTACAGAGCCAGTGCCTTTTTGGTAGAATAGAAGTCGCGGGTGCCGCTGCGGATGCGGCGGTAAGCCTGCGCACCAAAGATGATCCATACGCTTCCGGATATTCTGCCGGCGGCGTCAGAGGAGAGAGACAGGAATGAGAAAGTACACATTTCCAAAACTGAATAAGGCCCTATGCGCCCTTTTGTCCGGGGTGCTCCTGATCTCCCTCACCGGTTGCGGCGAGGCGTCGGAGGACAGTCTGGTTCCGCCGGAGACACCGACGTATAATGCATATACGCCAAAGCAGACGGATGTGATCCGGGGGGATCTGGAGCGGACCTTCAATATCCGGCTGGATCTTTTGGGATATGAGAGGATCCGTTACCGTTATACCGAGGCGCAGTATATGGAGCTTTACGGAACCTTCCAGCTGGAGGTGGATACGGTCCATGTAAGCGTGGGAGATCCGGTACATCCCGGAGATCTGATGGTTTCTTTCCATTCCAAGGTTCTGGATGACCAGATCACGGAAAATGAGAAGAAGATACAGGATGCGCAGTTATCCATCGAGCATCTGAAGAAGCTGGAAGCCATCGATCCGTCCATGGACTATTCGGAGGATATCCGCAGTCTGGAACGGGATATCAGTGTGGCGAAGCTTTATATATCCGATGTGCAGGAGACCTATAAGAAGCTGAATATTTATTCGGAAGTGGAAGGCCATGTGAGCATGGTGCGGTCGGTACTTATGGATGGTTATGTGGTGCCGGACATGGATCTGATCCTGGTGGATGTGGATGACGGGATCTACCGAACGGACGGACTGGAGACGGTTACCTTCCGGACCGGAGAACGGTATAAGGCCACCACGCGGTATTCGGAGTGTGAGGTCGAGGTGATCGATCCTCCGGAGGGCAGTTCCTCTGCAGGAGTGTATTTCCGTCCGGTGGGACGGGAAGGAGAAATCCTGGAGAAGAATCTCATGCTGGATCTGAATCTGCCGGCCTTAAAGGATACATGTTATGTAAACCGACAGGCGGTATATGAGAAGAACGGACAATACTTTGTCTATGTGGTCCGGGAGGATTGCATGCGGGAAGCAGTCTATATCACCCCCGGAGAACAGTACGGCAATTACCTGATCGTAAAAGAAGGGCTGGAGGGCGGCGAGAAAGTCGAGCTGCCGTAGCCCCGGCCGCGATGAGCGGAGTATTTAAGGAGACATGCAATGCAAAGAGTGAAGTACCACAACCGCATAAGAAAAAGGATCGCTCTCCTGCTTTGCGCGGCCATGCTGGGAGGCGTATTACCCTCCTGCGGAAAGACCGGGACAGGAGAGGTGCCGGAGCTTCTGGAACCGGCAGGGATCACGGAATCCTACCGTCCGGTCCGCCGGAGAGACATCGGAGATACCAGCATGCTGGACGGCACCGTAACCGCGGAGGCTTATCCCGTATTTGCGGAGAAGCCGGTCTCCATCTATCAGCTGGATGTGGATCCCGGCGACTATGTGGAAGCCGGTGATGTGATCGCCACGGGGGATACCCGGGGACTGGATACCCAGATCGACGGCGTGAACCGGCAGCTGGAGGAACTGTCCCTCCGGAGATCCGTGGAGGAAACCATTTCCGGAAAGACAGAGGAGCAGCTGGGCTGGAAGAAGAAGGCAGCGGAGGAAGCGGGGCTTCCCGATGAGGCAGAGTTCCTGGGGACGGAGATCCGGATAACGCGTGAGAATCTTCGGTATGAGAAGGAGCAGATCGATGCGTCGGTAAAAACACTGAAGCAGGAGCTTTCCAAGCTGCAGGATGAGAAGAAGAAGCTGATCTTCCGGGCGCCCCACAGCGGCTATGTTACATTTCTGACGGATATCTCCGCCACGAACAGCGTGGCGCAGGGTGAGAATATCGCGGTGATCTCGGATTATGAGGATCTTTATATCGAGGTTCCGACGGTCACCAGCAGTTATCTTTTCAAGGATTATCAGGAGAAATACATACTGGTGGAGGGACAGAAGCGTCCGGTTGAAGAGTATGTTTATACCACCAAGGAAATGAGTTACGCGGATACGCTTTCCGCCTATCCGTACGTCCGGTTCCATGTGGCAGATGTGGATCTGGAGATCGGTTCCACGATCCCGATCTATTTTGCAAAGAAGAGCTCCACAAATGTGATCTCCGTGGAGAAGGATTCCGTTTATAGGGAAGGAAACCTGTACTACTGCTATGTACGGACGGAAAACGGAGAACAGGAACGGCGGAATCTGGAGGTGGGTGCTACGGATTCCCTCTATACGGAGGTACTCTCCGGACTTTCCGAGGGGGAACTGGTCTTCTATGATAACGACTCGGTGCTTCCGGTGAAGTACAGGGAATATCAGGTGGAAGCCCATGATTATACGGAGGAATACTATTCGGATTCCATCGCCATGCTGCGGACGGAGCATGATATCTATCTTTCGGATTACAGCGGATCCCTGACCGGTGTAAAGGTTTCAAAGGGAGATTCGATCGAAAAGGGGCAGGAGCTTCTGCAGATCGAGATCCCCAGGGGACAGGGAGAACTTGCGGAACTGAAGAATGAGATCGCCGATCTGGAGAGGAACCATACGAACCGGCTGAAAGCCCTGGAACAGCAGGAGGCAGAAGTGAAGGCGGCCATGGAGCAGGCGGAGAAGCAGCAGACAGAGAAGAAACAACAGCCGCAGGAGAAGCAGCCGGAGCAGACCGGGAAGAAACAGGAACCGCAGGAACAGACAGAGAAACAGCCGGAGGATCCGTCGGCGGATCCGCAGGAAGAGCAATCGGAAGAGCAGCCGGGGGATGCTTCGGAGCCCTCCGGAGAGGATCCTGTAACAGACGGGAACCGGGAAGCGGAAGTGTCGGAGGAAGACCCGGCCGGGCAGGACAGTGACGCTCCGTCACAGGAGGAGAAGGAAGCGCTGCGCGACAGTCTCTATGTGAAGGAGATCGGTGCGGCGGAGCTGGAGATCCTGAATCAGGAGAGGAAGCTGGAGAACAACAGCTACAGTTACCAGAGCAAACGGCTGAAGGATCAGCTTGCGGAAATGAACGTGGGCGCTGCGACCAATGGCAAGGTAACGATCGATGCCCACGGAGAAGGGATCCTCGGCAAGATCGATCTTCAGGAGAATACATCTCTTTACAAGGGACAGTATCTCTTTACGGCAAACCGGGAGGGTGAGAAGATCCTCAGGGTCAATATGCCCGCAACCCGTGGCTCGATGGTCCAGACTGCTGCAAAGCCGGGACAGAGGATCGAACTGAGAACCGAGACGAAGACCTACACAGGCACCTGTATCGCGGTCAACGGAAGTACCACCAGAAATTACCTCTTCACACGGGACGGCAAGGAACGGATGACATATTCCAAACCGTATGCGGACGGACAGGAGGAACAGTTCTTCGTACGTCTGGATGACGATTCGTATTATGAAGACGGTATGCCGAATGCCACAGCCAGTTTCCGGGGCCGGTATATCCGGGGAGGGATCACGGTTCCCTACGGCGCAGTCTATATGGAGACCGATACAGTGAAGAAGGAAACCGTTTCCTATGTCTGGAAGGTAACGGACGGCGGTCTGATGAAACAGATCGTAACGGTATATGAGAGCAATCTTCCCGGAGAGGAGAGACTGATCCTCTCGGGAGTGGATATCGGCGACGTGATCGCTGTGGAGTAAAGACAAGGGTAGACCGGAATGAGATTTATTTTTACAAAGATTAAAAATAAATACAGACTCTATATCGCCCTGATGATCGGCGTGATCTGCATGATCGCTGCCTTCGGCGTGATCCTGATGCTTCGCAAGGGATCCCTGGACCGGGTGATCCAGAGTGAATTTGTCAGTGCAAATGCCACGACCGGTGAATACCCTGCAGCACTGAACCGTTCGGGAACGTATCTTCCCGAGGCGGGTGTGCCGGCAGCGGAAGGCGTGGTGGCGGAAATGGGAAGCTACGAATCCACCTGGGATACGTATCTCAACATTCCGGTGATCTCCTCCCAGCGGCTGGCCTGGTTCAAGGGGCGGAGAGTGGAGTTCTCCTACCGGGGGATTGACGGATATCTGGACGTGGGATTCTACGAAGGCGGATATGAGAACGGTCATTTCAAACTGCTGGACGGAGTGAATCTTTCCGAAGCCGGTGATATGGAGGCGGGACACTATCCCTGCCTGATCAGCCGGTACGACATGGATGTGGACCATATGGTGGTGGGCGAGACCCTGACCATGCATGAACTCGGCGGCGCAGGAAATCCCGATATTGTCTTCCATGTGGTGGGAATCGTGGAGGAGGATGGCTATGAGGATTATTTCTGGCACAAGGGACTGAAGCAGAACGGACTGATGATGTATGTAAGTCCGGAGGTTTTCAGCCGGATTGTGGAAGAACACGGCGTGGAGAAGATCCTCTATGATACGACCCGGTTTTATGATTACCGGAAGCTGACGGTTGAGAATGCGGATGCGGTGGAGGATTATCTGGCACAGTTCAGTGAGAAGGATGAGCTTCTGACTGAGAATCTGTCCCCGTCACTGGTACAGGCAAGACAGAAGGGAACCTCCGTAAAGGCGGCGCTGTACGCCATTTCCGTGCCGCTGCTTCTGCTGGTGGTGCTGTTTATCGGGATGATCTCAGTCAGGATCGTGAGCAGTGAACGGACGGAGATCGCCATGCTGCACAGCCGTGGAATGAAGCGTTCCAGGATCCTTCTCATCTATCTGATCCAGTCCCTGCTGATCGCCGGAGCGGCATTTGCCCCCGGGCTTCTGCTGGGATACGGGGCAGGGAAGCTGACGGCTTCGGTGACGGGCTTCCTCACATTTTCAAAGGAACCGGTGCGCGGGTACGGCATGGATTCGGGAATGATCCTGATGTCGGCGGCTGCAGCTCTGCTGTCGGTGCTCATCATGCTGCTTCCGGTCGTTCCCCAGTCGAAGAGCACCGTGGTGGAGACCAAGAAACAGAAGATCCGGAGCGGAAGTCCCCTTTGGGAGAAATTCTTCGTGGATATCGTTCTGCTGGGAATCTCGGTCTATCTTCTGTATGATTATTCGAAGCAGTTGGACAGCCTGAAAATGTCCGTACTTTCGGGAGAAGGCATCGACCCCATGATCTTCCTGGATTCGACGCTTTTCCTGATCTCCTGCGGAATTCTGATCCTCCGGCTCATGTCGTACCTGGTACGGCTGATCTTCCGGATCGGAAGGAAGCGTTTCAAACCGGCGACCTACGCGTCGCTGCTGCAGATCATCCGCACCCGCAGGGGCGCGGGCGTGATCTCGGTCTTCCTGGTACTGACCATAGCCATGAGTATCTTCAATGCAAATATGGCACGTACCGTCAGTGCAAACCAGGAGGCACGGATCCGTTACAACACCGGTACGGATGTAACCGTGACGGAGAACTGGCAGATTCGGGTTCTGTCCCAGGATACGCCGCAGCAGTGGACCTACCGCGAACCGGACTACAGTCCTTATGAAAGCCTTGTAAAGGAAGGACTGGCGGATTCCGTAACGCGGGTGATCTGTGATAACAAGACCGAGATCCGCATCGGCAGGACCGGACAGGAGATCGGTACCCTGATGGCGGTAAATACGAAGGAATTCGGCGAGACAGCGAAGCTGGATGAGAGATTGACGGAGGAACACTGGTTTAACTATCTGAACGCATTGTCACAGACCACAAACGGTGTCCTGATCTCCCGGAATCTGGCGGATAAGTATGAGCTTTCGGTGGGTGATACCCTGACATATTCCAGATTCTCCCCGCTGGATGCCTCGTATGTCTATGCCTCCTCGGCGGGAACCGTAACGGGGATCGTGGACGCATTTCCGGGATACAATACCGTGACCTATGAAACAAATGAACAGGGGCAGCTGACGGAGAGAGAGAACTTCCTGATCGTTGCCAATTATGCAAATACCATTGTTGCCTTTGAGAAGACGCCCTACAGTGTCTGGATCCGCACCTCCCATACGGGAGAGGAGATCCGTACGGCGCTGGAGCAGAAGCTGGAAGCCGGCGGAAGAACCCTGAAGTCGGTTGTCAGTACGAAGGAGCAGATCAGCGAAATGCAGGCGACTTCCATGATCAAGATCACCAACGGCCTGTTCACGCTGGACTTTCTGGTGGCACTTCTGCTGTGCGTGATCGGATATCTGATCCACTGGATCACTTCCATCCGTGACCGGGGGCTGTTGTTCGGTATCTACCGCGCCATGGGTATCTCCATGCGGGAGGTGAACCGGATGCTGACGCTGGAGCAGCTCTTCCTGTCCCTGGGACCGGTGCTGGCAGGAGTCGGCGCGGGTTCCCTGGCAACCCTGCTTTTCTCGAAGCTTTTCGCAGTGGTTTATCTGCCGGAGAAGCATGCGGTTCCCCTGTCCACCTTCGTGTCGGGCACGGATCTGCTGCGGCTGGCGGTGATCATCGGTGCATCGATCATTATTTGTTTCATCATCATCCGTCAGATCATCCGGAGGATGAAGATCACCGATGCGTTGAAGATGGGAGACGATTAACCTGACATGATCAATCGTGATCATTTACAGTAAGATAAAGAGGTTTCGTATGGATAGTATCCTGACGACAAAAAGCATATACAGATCCTTCCCGGTGGGTGGCGGGGAGCTGACCGTTCTTACGGATATCAATATCGAGATGCCGAAGGGGAAGCTCATCATCATCAAGGGTCGGTCCGGCTCAGGCAAGACCACCCTTCTGAACATCCTCAGTGCCCTGGATCCGGCATCCTCCGGAGAGGTATTCTTCCGTGCCAGGAAGGATAAGAACGGACGGAAGGGAAAGGCTTCCGCCGGGCCTTCCGCAGCGGTGGAGTCACCGGGAACATCCGGTGAGAGAGGGGAGGCTTCTGAAGCGGCGGGCCCACTTCCGGATGAGGAATACGAGACCATCGCCTACTCCGGACTTTCCGATGCGGAGCGTGACCGCCTCAGGCGCTTTCATATGGGATTTGTCTTCCAGTCGGTTGCGTTGATCCCTATTATGACGGCGTACGAAAATGTGGATTTCGGTCTTCGGACCGCAGGCTTCCGGGGCAACCGGGATGAGCGGATCCGTGAATCCCTGGCCTCCGTGGGACTGGCGGAACGGATGAATCATATGCCGACCCAGCTCTCCGGCGGTGAGCAGCAGAGGGTTGCCATCGCCCGGGCCATGGCGCACCGGCCGGAGATCATTTTCGCGGATGAGCCGACAGGGGCCCTGGATACGGCGGCGGGCCTGGCGGTGACCCAGCTCTTCAAGGATATGGCCATGCGGGAAGGCATCACCGTGGTGATGACCACCCATGACCCGGGTTTGATGGAACTGGGGGATGTGGTTTATGAGATTGAGGACGGTCAGATCGGCTGACCCGATCCGGAAGCTTCCCCGGAGGGAGTCCGGATTGACTGATACAGGAGTGCATCATGGAAATAAACGATGTGACAATTGAAGAGGAGGCAGGGAATGCCAACACCCTGATCGACTGTGACGGTCTGGTAAAGATCTACAAGACAGAGGATCTGGAGGTTATGGCCCTGCAGGGGCTGGATCTTACCATTGAGCGCGGGGAACTGATCGCGATCATCGGGAAATCGGGTTCCGGCAAATCCACGCTTCTGAATATCATCGGCGGCCTGGAGCGGCCGAGCGCAGGCAGGATCACATTTGACGGGATCAGTCTGTCCGAGCTTTCGGAGAAGAAGATGATGGAGTACCGCGAGAAGCGGGTTGGCTTTGTATGGCAGAAGAGTGCCGAGAATCTGCTCCCGTATCTGACAGCGGTGCAGAATGTGGAGATGCCGCTCATGTTCTCGCGTATGTCTGCGAAGCAGAAGCGGGCAAAGGCCATGGAAATGCTGCGCCAGGTGGGGATGGAGCACCGGGCGGACAGCTTCCCGCGGATGCTTTCCGGCGGTGAGCAGCAGAGAGTGGCCATCGCCCTGTCCCTGATGAAGGATCCGGACCTGATCCTGGCGGATGAGCCCACCGGTGCGGTGGATTCCAAGACCTCTGCCATGATCCAGGATCTTTTCCGGAAGCTGAACCGGGAGAAGGGTGTTACGGTGATCATCGTAACCCACGACATCAGCCTTGCGAACAAGGTGGACCGTGTGGTCATGATCTCCGACGGCAAGATCAGCAGTGAACGTGTTATCAAGGATGCGTATAAGGCCAGGATCGATGAACTCTCCCAGAGAAGTGTGAAGGAGATAGAAGAAGGCACCCTCTTTACAGAAGGTGCCGGTGAAGATACGAAGGAAATGGTGGAGAAGGGGACCGAGGAAACCCATGAGGAGTATGTCATCATGGACCGTGCCGGCCGCCTGCAGCTCTCCAAGGACCTGCGTGAGCAGGTGGGTATTGACGGAAACCGGGTAAAACTGGAGATCGTGGAAGGGAAGATCGTGATCTCCAAGGATAAATAGCCGATGGATCCTGCCGGTGATTGGCGATGGATCCTGTCGGTGATAGCCGATGAATCCTTCCGGTGATAGCCGATGGATCCTTCCGGCTGCCGGGAGGATCGTTCAGCGGGCGGCTGCCTGCATGGAGCCATTCTCCCGGTCATCGGTTTTCCTGTCGCCGGCAGATTCATCCGGCATCGGAATGTCGGCCGGTTCATCCGGTATACCGGTAATTTCATCTGTTACGGAAGATGTCTCCTCCTTTGAGGGGACATTTTTCACTGCCTGTGCAGAGGGAGAAGCCGCGTTGTCTGTCCGGGGAGCATCCTTCCGTGGGGATGCAGCTGCTTTCTTCTCGGCGGGAGCATCCTTCCGTGGGGATGCGGCCGTTTCCTTCTCAGCGGGAGCATCCTCCGATGGAGTCATCCGCAGCATACTCTCCGGAAGGACCACACGGATCCGGGTACCGAGCTCGGTACGGGAGAGGATCTCGAAATGTCCCTTATGCCGGTCGATGATCCATTTGGCAATGGCAAGACCGAGGCCGGTGCCCTTGATGTCACGGGCTTCGTCGGAACGGTAGAAGCGCTCGAACATATGCTGTACGTCCGCTTCGGCCATGCCGATACCGGAATCCTGGACCTGCAGGTAGAGACCTCCGCCGTCGGTACGACCGGCAGAAAGATAGATATCGTCACCTTCCTTGGTGTATTTGGCTGCGTTGTCCACCAGGATCCGGACAGCCTGCTTCAGAAGCGTCGGATCTCCGACCACCTCGGGCATGAATTTCGGAGCCTTGAAGTGGTATTTGTGCTTCTCGTCGATCATGAGGGATTCTTCGTAGATCTCCTCCATCATGTCTCTCGGATTGATGGGTTCTTCCTTCAACTGGGTCCTGCCGGCGTCACCCCGGGCCAGGAAGAGCAGCTGCTCCACCAGCTGGTGCATATGATCTGCCTCATGTGTGATGGCGGTTATGGACTCATTCAGGACTTCCTCGTCCTCACGGCCCCAGCGTTCCAGCATATTTGCATAGCCCTGGATCACGGCGATGGGGGTGCGGAGTTCGTGGGAAGCATCATTTACAAAGCGGGCCTGCTGCTGGTAGCTTTCATGCATGCGGCGGAGCAGGTTGTTCATGGCAGCTTCAATGCCCTGCAGTTCCTGATCCCCAAGGGAGGGCATACGGTCCTGCTCGGGATCCAGATCCTGGATCGCTTCCTCCAGACGCTGGAAGGAAGCATCGGAGCTGACCTCGGTCTGGAAGATGGCATCCGAGAATGTCATCTTGCTCATGGCATCCGCCTTCAGCGCAATCTCATTGATGGGCTGCAGGGTCTGCCGGATCTTCTTGGATTCACCGTACCAGTGGATTGCCACGGAAATGGTCTGGATCACGACGAGGGATCCGAAGAGTACCAGGGAGAAGAAGATAAGCCGGCTGCAGTTCTCCCGGAGGATCTCGGCTCCAGCCTCATTATGTACGATGTATTCGATTCCCCAGAAGCCGCCGGTGCTTTCAAAGGTACGGGGGGAGAAGAAGGAAAAGTCTCCGGTCACACGAAGTTCGGTGTCCAGGATCCATCCGAACCAGAGCACGAAGAAGATCAGGAAATCGAAGCAGATGTAGATAGCCAGCTTCTTCCGGAAGATCATATTGTGCAGCTTCCGGGTTATGGAATTCATCTTACGAAGAGGCTGGTCTTCGCGGCTTTCGGGTCTTGGGTCGATATATCGTTCGGGTCTAGCTTCAGTTTCCGCCATGACGGCCTCCTTTCTGATCTTTCGTCTGTTTCATGGTTTTCGTACGGGTTTTTGGGGAGCCGGTATGTGTCAGCCCTCCGACTTGATCACGTATCCTACGCCACGGATGGTCTGGATCATTTTTACGCCATAGACCTCGTCGATCTTGGCGCGGATGTGGCGGACATAAACGTCCACGATATTCGTCTCACCGAGATAGTCATATCCGCAGACACGCTCCAGGAGAGTGTCACGGGGAAGTACGATGTCCATGTTGGAGAGCAGGGTCTCCAGCATGAGGAATTCCCGGTTGGTCATCTCGATCAGGGCTCCGTCATAGCGGACCTCACGCTTCGGCATATCCAGCGTGAGCTTGTCCCAGCGGTAGGTGCCGTCGGCCTGCTTGCCGTTGGCAGCAACCTCTTCCTCCTGGGGACCGGTCTGTCCCATGGCCGGTGTCTTCTCGGCATTCCGAAGGACAACGCGGATACGGGCCAGCAGTTCTTCGATGGCGAAGGGCTTGGTGATATAGTCGGAAGCTCCGGCATCCAGGCCGGATACCTTGTCCATGACCGCATCCCTTGCGGTGAGAAGGATCACGGGTACATCCGAAACGGTACGAAGCCGGCGCAGCACCTCCAGACCGTTCAGTCCCGGAAGCATGATATCCAGCAGGATCAGGTCGAAACCGCCCTTCTCGGCAATCTCCAGCGCATCCCGGCCGTTGCCGCATTTCATGACTTCATAGCCTTCGTGCTTCAGTTCCAGTTCCACGAAGCGTGCCAGCTTCTCTTCATCTTCAACTACCAGAATGTTTGTCTGCATTTCCTTCTCCCTTCACTTGCGTGTGTATAGTCCCCGACAAACCGACAACGGGTAAGGCACCCCTGGCGGTTCGCTGTGTAACGGTATATTCGTTTTGGTCATTCCTTATTGTCCGGTTCGTTCGTATCGGCGGCATCGTATTTCTTCTGAAGATCCTTCATTTCCTTCTCGGCGAAGGTTTCCTCACGGACCGAGGTGTCGATATTGTCTTCCGGTGTATCGGTATTTCCGGTTACACGTGCAGCCTTGTCCTTTGCCTTCTGGACCTCCCGGGCGGCCTTATCCTTTGCTTTCTGAATCTCCCGGGCAGCTTTATCCTCGGCCTTGCGGATCTCACGTGCCACCTTATCCTCGGTCCTGCGAACCTCCCGCTCGGCTCTGTCACTTTCTCTTCGTACTTCGCGCTCGGCTCTGTCGCTTTCTCTTCGAACCTCGCGCTCGGCTCTGTCGCTTTCCCTGCGGGCTTCCCGCTCGGCTCTGTCGCTTTCCCTGCGGGCTTCCCATGCGGCCCTTTCTTCTTCTCTCCGGGCAGCACGTTCCGCCTGTCTCTGGGCATCATTCTCCCGGCGATAGCTGTCGTGCATCCAGTCGGAGGCCTTTGTGCCGGCCTCGTTTATCACGCGATTGACACCGGACAGATCATCCTTGCCGACGAACTGGTATTTCACGTCAAAGAAGAGGGAAATGACCAGAGCTGCTACGGCTGCAAAATTGAAAACCAGGAAGAGCAGTACCACGACCAGAATGGGAAGACGGAATTTCTCCTCGTTCCTGTGGGATACCACCAGACTGTTGTCCACGCTTTTCCGGAATGCGGTCTTCAGCAGATGTATCAGTTGTTCACCGAAGGAAGGATCGCTCTTGTCATCCTGGCTGCGGACCACGGCTTCCGGTACATTTTCGTAGGACTGCTTCTCCTCGGCATTGGTGCTGAAGGTGGGCTGCTCGGGGGCTTTCGCCTGACCGCGCCGCTCCAGATATACCATGGCATCCAGCAGGTCACCGTCACATGCCCGGAGTGCATCCCTTGCCTCTTCGTAGCTTACATCCGCACGCTGTCTTAATTTATCGATCTTTTCGATTTCTTCCATCTCTGTTCTGTCGTTCTCTTTGCTCATAACAGGTTCCTCCTGTATTCATCCGCGGAACCTTAGGGACGGTAGCCCGTGAGGTGACACAGGTACAGCCGGTTCGGTTCCTGATCCTGTCCATATCCTATCAGACGAAAATGAATGAATCTTTGGAGAAACATTAATGTTTGATTAAAAAACAGGCGGCTCCGGTGGATACGAGTCCGGTGCGATGCACCTGTACCACCAGAGCCGTCTCATGGTTTCCGTATGGTTTATGCAAATGATGCGGTGATGATCGCCATGGAATAAACCTCTGTTGCGGTACAACCGCGGGAAAGGTCGTTGATCGGAGCATTCAGACCAAGAAGGATCGGTCCGTAGGCTTCGAAATTACCCATGCGCTGTGCAATCTTATAACCGATATTTCCAGCATTGATATCCGGGAAGATAAATGTGTTCGCATGTCCTGCCACCTGGGAGGTGGGGAATTTCTTGCTGGCAACGGCAGGAGATACGGCAGCATCAAACTGCATCTCGCCGTCGATGGGAATCTCCGGATTCCTGAGTTTGCACTTCTTGGCCGCGTTACGCATTTTGTCCACATCCTCGCCGTAACCGCTTCCCATGGTGGAATAGCTGAGGAATGCAACCTGCGGATCGATACCGAAGATCTGAGCGCATTTGATGGTTTCTTCAGCAATCTCCACCAGCTGATCCTCATTCGGTTTGATGTTGATACTACAGTCGCCCATGGCCAGAACCTCGTTCTTGCCGGTGGCACCCGGACGGACCAGGATGAAGCAGGAGGATACGATCTTGTTCCCCGGCTTGGTCTTGATCAGCTGCAGTGCCGGACGGACCGTGTCTGCGGTGGAGTAGGTGGCACCACCCAGCAGGCAGTCCGCATAGCCCATCTTCACCAGCATGGTTCCGAAGTAATTGTTCTGCCGGAGCAGCCGGCGGGCATCCTCCTCGGTGGCACCCTTTTCACGGCGGAGCTCCAGGAACTGGTCCACCATCTTGTCGAAATCCTCGAAGTTTTCCGGATCGATGATATTGGCGCCGCGGATATTGAAACCGCTTTCCTCTGCACTTTCATAGATCTCATCCGGATTTCCGATCAGGATCGGAGTCAGGAAACTGCTGGCCAGAAGCCGTGAGGATGCCTCGAGGATCCGGGCATCGGCACCTTCCGTGAAGACAATCTTCTTCGGAGCCTTCTTCAACTTGTCAATTAAGAGTCTGAACATATTCATAAGCACACCTTCTCCATACTTATTTTTTTACCCAACACATGAAATAATTATACTACTCGGAGGGGGTCCGTGCAACCTTTTGTTCGTCCTCCGGAGGAGGCCGGATGCGTCTTTGCAGGGGGGGAAGACATCCTCTCGCATATGAAAAAGAATCGACAAATCCGTGCGGAACGTATATAATGAACTATGTATGTCAAAATGCCGGGGGGGAATCCGATGCAGGGTATCCATACCGGAGAATGACAGCGGTTTTCGGACAGGACTTGTGTCAGCGGAGGTGGATGGCATGGAACAACCGACAGCGATCGAAGCAGCTGAGGTCTACCGCAGCGTGAAGGATGCACGGGAGAAACTCTCGGCACTTACCGGTGCGGAGCAGGTGCTTCTCAGCCGGATCCGTACGGCTTACCGGAACCGGCAGCAGCTGGCCATGCTCCACATTCTGGAGACTACCTCCGTGGAGGAACTGAACAGCGGCGGACAGGGCATACCGGTTTCCACACTGAAGAAGGCCGGTTATGAAAATGTGCGCCAGCTTGCGGAAATGTCCGTAAAGCAGCTGGACGACCTGGCCGGGATCGGAGAAAGTACACTGGATAAGATCATCCTCCGGGTACAGGAGATTGCCCGGCATGCCCGGGAGGTGGCCCGGGTCCGGGTGGAGGAACGTACCCCGGATACGGAGGCTCTGGTCCGGAATGTGATGATCCTGCAGGAGACGGAGGATCTGATGCACCGTGCAGTGGCACTCACCGTCACGGTTCCGCCGGATTTCAAGACGCGTCTTTCGGAAATGGAGCGTCTCACCTCCCCCATGACGTGGAAGTCCGTCTTTGACCTGCATAAGAAGCAGAGCATTGCGGCCTATGAGATTCTTGCGGCCTGGAATCAGTCCGGTGTTCCGGAGGAGGTCCGGAAGATCTACCGGGATTTTGCCGTTCGTGAGAAGGCGCTTACTGCGGATGCCTGCTGGGAACGGTTCCTGCAGAATACGGCTCCGGTCTACGCCATGCTGGAGAAGCTGGTGGGGGCATCCGGACCGGTCAGTCAGGGGCTTCCGGAGGAGATCGTGAAGGAGATTCAGGATTTTCCGCTGGATACGTCCCTTATGGTGGCAACGCTTCGTAATTACCAGGAGTTCGGAACGAAATACGTTCTCCATCAGAAACGTACCCTTTTGGGAGATGAAATGGGTCTCGGCAAGACCATGCAGGCGCTGGCGGCCATGGCGCATCTTACGACGGAGAAGAGGACGCATTTCCTTGTGGTCTGTCCCGTAAGCGTACTGGTGAACTGGATCCGGGAGATCGAAAAGCATACGAAGCTTTCGGCCTCCGAGATCTACGGAAATGACCGGGAAGAGGAGTTCCAAAACTGGATCCGGAACGGCGGTGTGGCGGTCACCACCTTTGAGACCGTGACCAAGCTGCCTCCGGCAGAGGGACTTACCGTGGATCTTCTGGTGGTGGATGAGGCGCACTATGTGAAGAATCCCGAAGCGGAACGAACGAAGGGGCTTATGCGTTATGCGGCGGCTTCGGACCGGGTGCTCTTCATGACGGGAACCCCGCTGGAAAACCGTGTGGACGAGATGATCTTCCTGATCAGTATGCTGAACACGGAAATGGCGGCGGAGATCCGGAGCATGAAGGAACTTTCCATGGCGCCGGAATTCCGGGAGAAGATCGCTCCGGTGTACCTCAGGAGAACACGGGAGGACGTGCTGAAGGAACTTCCCGAGAAGGTGGAGAAGGAAGAGTGGTGCCGGCTGGGACAGAAGGAACTGGAGGTCTACAGGGCTTCTCTCCTGGAGGGGAACTTCGCAAAGGTCCGGAGAGTCTCCTGGAATGTACAGCAGATGGCGGATTCCGTGAAGGCCCAGCGCCTTCTGGAGATCGCGGAGCAGGCGAAGGAGGAGGGACGGAAGGTTCTGGTATTCTCCTTCTTCCTGGATACCATCGCAAGGGTGCAGGAGATCCTGGGGGATCGGGTTTACGGACCCATCAGCGGAAGTATCCCTGCAGAGAAGCGGCAGGATGTGGTGGATCAGTTCGCGGCAGGACCGGACGGAAGCGTACTGCTCTGTCAGATCGTGGCGGGCGGCGTGGGACTCAATATCCAGGCGGCCAGCGTAGTGGTGATCTGCGAACCCCAGTGGAAGCCGTCCATTGAGACACAGGCCATATCCAGAGTGTACCGGATGGGTCAGGCCCGTTCCGTGGAGGTGTTCCGGCTTCTGGCCGAGAACACGGTGGACGAGCACGTATTGCAGATCCTGAAGGGCAAGTCGGAGATCTTCGACGGTTTTGCGGATGTATCCTCCGTAGGGGATGCCAGCATGGATATGCTGGAGAAGGAGGAGAAGAACCTGATGGCGAAGATCCTGGAAGCCGAGCGGCAGAAGTACGGAATCGGGGAAGATGCTGCCGGAGCCGAAGAAACCCCGGACACCGCCACTGCGGAAGGGAAAACGGATACTGCAATAGCGGAAGGAAATCCGGAGGCCGCCACAGCGGAAGGGGCTCCGGACACTGCCATAACGGAAGGAAATCCGGATGCAGCAGCGCCGGATGAGGTATCATAACATGTCATTCTGAGGACGGAGCCCGAAGAATCCCATAAAAACGGAACAGATATATCATCGGGAAACCGATGACAGCGACAATTGACACAGGAGTAAGCAAGAATATGAATAAGATCGGATTTGATAATGACAAATATTCGGACATGCAGTCCAAGCACATCATGGAGCGGATCGGTGAATTCGGCGGCAAACTCTATCTGGAGTTCGGCGGCAAGCTTTTCGATGATTTCCACGCATCCCGGGTGCTTCCCGGATTCCTTCCGGATTCGAAGATCACCATGCTGAAGCAGCTGAAGGACCAGACGGAGATCGTGATCGCCATTAAGGCCGGGGATATCGAGAAGAATAAAGTCCGCGGGGACATCGGCATCACCTACGACATGGATGTGCTCCGACTGATCGATGCCTTCACCAACAACGGACTCTATGTGGGCAGCGTGGTGCTGACCCAGTTCAAGGAACAGCCCTCGGCCATTACGTATGAGAAGAAGCTGAAGGCACTGGGTCTTAAGGTCTACCGGCATTATCCGATCCCGGGGTATCCTTCGGATATCCCGCTCATCGTAAGTGATGAGGGCTTCGGAAAGAACGATTATATCGAGACCACCCGTCCGCTGGTGGTCGTAACGGCTCCCGGTCCCGGCAGCGGAAAGATGGCAACCTGCCTCTCCCAGCTCTATCATGAGCAGAAGCGCGGCGTGAAGGCCGGATATGCGAAGTTCGAGACATTTCCGATCTGGAACCTGCCCCTCAACCATCCGGTCAATCTGGCCTATGAGGCGGCAACGGCCGATCTGAGTGATGTGAATATGATCGATCCCTTCCACTGGGATGCATACGGGGAGACGGTGGTCAATTACAACCGTGACGTGGAGGTCTTCCCTGTGCTGAAGGCCATGTTCGAGAAGATCTCCGGCACAAGTCCCTATCAGTCTCCGACGGATATGGGCGTAAATATGGCAGGCTACTGTATCACCGATGATGCGGCAACCCAGGCGGCGGCAAATCAGGAGATCATCCGCAGATACTATCAGGCACTGTGCGATCGCCGCAAGGGCGATGCCGGTGACGTGATCATCCAGAAGCTGGAGCTTCTGATGAAGAAGGCTAAGCTGTCCCCGGCTGACCGGCCGGTGGTGGCCGCAGCCAATATCCGTGCGGAGGAGACCGGGGGACCGGCGGCAGCCATGGAGCTTCCGGACGGCACCATTGTGACCGGCAAGACATCTCCGCTGCTGGGAGCATCCTCTGCCATGATCCTGAATGCGCTGAAGGTGATGGCGGGGATCGATGATTCGGCGAAGCTGATCTCTCCGCAGGTTATCGAACCGATCATGGAGCTGAAGGTGAAATTCCTCCGGAATCATAACCCGCTCCTGCATATCGATGAGATCCTGATCGCGCTTTCCATCGCGGCAGTGTCGGATGAAACAGCGGCCCGTGCCTATGCGGAGCTGCCGAAGCTGAAGGGCCTTGAGGTGCATAGTTCCGTCATCCTGTCCCAGGTGGATGTGGGTGTCTTCAAGAAGCTGGGCATGAACCTGACCTGCGAACCCAAATATCAGAATAATAAGCTGTTTCATCAGTAAAGGGTGTCGGTAAACCGGGGATGCAGCAGCACAAAGCGCACGAAGTGCGCGTGCTGCGGGTTTATCATCCCGGAGTGTTAAATGGGGGGGACTTATGTATTATTTCATCGTAAATTATCGCGGCGGCAACGGCCGCGGACAGAAGGTCTGGAAGGACGTCCGATCCATCCTGGAGGCGGAGAGTGTTCCCTATCACGCATGGCGGACCAGGGGACGCGGACATGCGGCCCGGCTGGCCACGGAGATCATCCGGCGTTACAGTTCGAAGGACGTGCATGTGAATCTGATCGTGCTGGGCGGTGACGGTACGGTAAATGAAGTGATCAACGGCATTTCCGATTTTGACCGCGTATGGCTGGGAGTGATCCCCACAGGCTCGGGAAATGATTTTGCCCGGGGCCTCGGGCTTCCGACGAAGCCGGTTCCGGCTCTGATGCAGATCCTTAACTGCGAGAAACCCACAAGGGTGGATCTCGGCTGGGTGAAGGGGGATAACCAGGCACCGCGGATGTTCGGGATCAGTGCGGGCATCGGACTGGATGCAGAGGTTTGCAAGAAGGCGCTGAAGTCCAAACAGAAGCGGTTCCTGAACAGGCTGGGGGCAGGGAAGCTGACCTATATCCTGCTCACCATCGAGTCGCTGTTCACCATGAAGACCAGAGACGGAAGGGTGATCTATGACGGTAATCTGGAGGATGTACTCCGGGTAAGGAAGATGATCTTCCTTGCGGGAATGAACCTTCGCTGGGAGGGCGGCGGTGTTCCCATGGCTCCGGATGCGGATCCCTTCGACGGTAAGATCTCCACCTGTGTGGCGGAGAATATCCCGAAGTGGAAGACCTTCTTCGAGCTTCCGATCCTGGTGATGGGAAAGCAGAAGAAACTGAAGGGTTTTACCTTAAAAGAGGGTGCGACCCTGGATATCGAAATGGAAGAACCGGTGGTCCTGCATGTGGACGGAGAGTACGGCGGGGATGTCCGCCGGATCCATATGGAGGTGCTCCCCGGACGGCTGCAGCTGCTGATGAACGGTGCCTGCTGCAATTGCAGATGACCGCTGCATAAGGTTCCTGCAGGAACGGGAACGAAGCGGACAGGAAACGGCGGATCCGGAATCCGCTGCCACGAAACCGCATGACATTTGGAAGAAAGGACAAGAACGTGGAAGATAAACGATACGCGGTATTGATCGACTCCGACAACATTTCCTCAAAATATATCGGAAGTATCCTGGATGAGATGACGAAGTACGGAGTCGTAACCTATAAGAGAATCTATGGTGACTGGACCTCCACCCAGGCCGGTAAATGGAAGAAGGAACTGATGGAGAATTCCATCACTCCGATCCAGCAGTTCCGGAACACGGTGGGTAAGAACGCCACGGATTCCACCCTGATCATCGATGCGATGGATATCCTCTATACGGAAAGCGTGGACGGGTTCTGCATCGTATCCAGCGACGGGGATTTCACCCGTCTGGCCAGCCGGCTCCGGGAGTCCGGCATGGACGTGATCGGCATGGGGGAGAGCAAGACCCCCAGATCCTTCCGTGCAGCCTGTTCCGTCTTTACGGATCTGGAACTGCTGCTGGATCAGGCCGATGATGAGACCGGCAAGAACCTGCTGAAGGGCAAGAAAAAGAAGAAATCCGAAAATGTGCTGGAGCAGAGCGTGGTGGAGAATGCCATCATCGAGATCATCACGGAGAATGACAACAAGGGACGGGAGACCGGCCTGGGCGAGATCGGAAGCCGTCTGCAGAAGAAGTATTCCGATTTCGATGTCCGGAATTACGGCTACAGCTCCCTTTCCACATTTATCGAAGAAATCCGCGGCTTCACGCTGAAGAAGACCAACAGCACCGTGACGGTGGTGCTGAAGGAAGATAAGGACATGAAGAAACGCCTCATGCAGTATGTGGAGGCAGAGGTGCGGAAGGAAGGGCCGGAGGGGATCGAACTGGGTCTTCTGGGGCAGCGGCTGTATGCGGAGTATCCGCAGTTCAACGCCAAGGAATTCGGTTACGCCACATTTGCAAAATTCGTGCTGGGGATCAAGTCCCTGACACTGGAAACATCAGAGAACAACCGGGTGAAGGTCTATGTAAAGGACGGACCGGCGGCCAAGAAGGAAAAGAAAAAATAAGATGCGATACTATATATCAGACCTTCATTTCTATCATGAAGGCATGAATGAACGTATGGACTGCCGTGGGTTTCAATCCGTCGAGGAGATGAACGAGGTGATGATCGATCATTGGAACCGGAAGGTCCGGAAGAATGACGAGGTGGTGATCCTCGGGGATCTGTCCATGGGAACGGCGGAACAGACGAACCGGCTGCTGGAACGGCTGCAGGGAAAGCTTTATATGATCTACGGGAATCATGATCATTATATCAATTCCCACGGATTCAACCAGTTCCGTTTCAAATGGATCAAGCCTTATGCGGAAATGTCGGACGAATCCAGAAAGGTGATCCTCTGTCACTATCCGGTCTTCTGTTACAACGGACAGTACCGGGTGGACAGTGAGGGAGGGCCGAAAACCTACATGCTGTACGGACATGTCCATAACAGCCATGACGAGGTGCTGATCAACCGGTTCATCAACGAAACCAGGAAGACCCTGGTGGAGGTGAAGGGCAGGGAAGGAGAGAATCCCATCCCCTGCAATATGATCAACTGCTTCTGTATGTTTTCGGATTATATGCCCCTTACGCTGGATGAGTGGATCGAGACGGACCGGAAGCGGCGGGAGACGCTGACGGAAGCGGACCGGCAGGGTCTGACAGGGAAGTTCAGCGGGGACAACCGGGGTGCCGGGAATTCCGGGGAGCAGGAGACAAGGGAAGAATCATAAGGAGAGAACACATGCATAACAGTTTTCGTTTACCGTACCATCTGATCGTGGAAGAGGGGATCTTTGACCGGATTCCGGATGTGATGAAGGATGTGCTCCCCAACATTGCGGATCAGAAAATGATCCTGGTGACGGAGGAGAATCTGAAGAGTATATTTGAGGACCAGCTGAAGCGGATCGAGGAGGATTTCAATTATCCGGAGCTGTACCTGATCCAATCGGCTACCTACGACGCTGCTGTGGGACTGGCCAAGTATATCACCATGAACAATATCCGGATCGTCATCGGATTCGGCGGAGGGACCGTGCTGGACCTGGCAAAATTCGCTGCATTTGTATCCAAGAGCACACTCATTTCCCTGCCGACAACGCTGTCCAATGACTCACTGGCTTCACCGGTGGCAGTGCTCGGGACGGAAGGAAAGGCCAGAAAGACATTTAAATGCACCATTCCCCATGCGATCCTGGTGGACGTGAATACCATCATGTCCGCACCGGAGCGGCAGCTGCTGTCCGGCATCGGTGATTCCGTCAGCAAATACACCGCCCTGGTGGACTGGAAGAAGGCCCATGACAAGGGAATGGAGTTCGTGGATGATTTTGCATACATGATCTCAAAGATGGCATTTAACTCCATCGCCTACAATGATATGAAGGAACTGAAGTCCAAGGACTTCATCAAGCGTCTGACCCAGGCCCTGGTTATGGGGGGGCTGGCCATGGAGATCGCAGGTTCCTCCCGGCCCAGCAGCGGCTCGGAGCATCTGTTCTGTCATGCGCTGGATGAGATCTACAGCGAGCAGGTTTCGGTACCGCATGGTATCGCTGTGGCCATGTGTAGCTATTGGGCATGTAAGTTCCAGCACCGGAATGTCCCGAAGATCACAAGGATCATCAAGGAGTATGGTATACCGGTCTGCCCCTCCACCTGGAAGATCACACCGGAGATCTTTGTCGGAGCATGGCAGCAGGCGCCGGGCACCCGTCCGGACCGGTACACCGTCCTGAATGAGACGGACCTTTCCACGGAAATGCTGACGAAACTCTATTATGAAATGGAGGAGGTCTTCGCGTAACATAGACGGATTACGCCACATGTTTTAAGAAGATCTGAAGGAAACGGAAATTTTTATGAAAATGTACCATAAAACCGAAGACGGAAAACGTAAATTGAGATAGGAGGGTTGCCGGTTGGAGGAAAGAGCATTTGAGGAGTGCATGCGACGCATGGCCTCCGGAGACCGGGATGCCTTGCGTGAGGTGTACGAAGCATACCTGAAACTAATCTTTTCCGTTTGCATGAACCAGTTGAAACACAGGGAGGCAGCGGAAGACGTTGCCTCCGAGTTTTTTATCCGGCTCTTCCGGGTGGCAGGCAGTTTCAGGGGAGACGGACACCACAAGGCATGGCTCGTAACGATAGCAAAGAATATGTGTGTGGACTATATGCGGAAGAACGGACGGGAGATCGCCGTCCTGGACGAGCCTGCCGGCGAGGATGACGATATGCAGCGGGAGGTCAGCTCCGATGAGGCGGGAGCCTCGCCCATGTTCCACCGTTCAAACGGACCGGACATGGCAGAAAGCACCACAAACCGGCTGACGCTGGAAGCGGCAATGCGCCTGCTGAGCGAGCGGGAGAAGGAAGTGATCGACCTGAAGCTCTCGGCGGGCTTTACATTCAGAGAAATATCGGAAATGCTGGGGATCCCCCAGGGAACCGTGTCATGGCACTACAACGAAGCGATCAAAAAGCTGAGGAGGTACATGCAGGATGGATAATCAGAATTACATACCTGAAGAAGAAGCATACCTCCGGATGCTGGATCGGGAGGTACCGGACCTTTGGGGCCGGATCGAAGCGGGACTGGACCGGGAAGAGGGAAGAACACCCTCCCGTGAGGAACGATTCCTGGCAGAACAACAGAATATCGTACCCTTTGAGGCGGGGATTCAGAGGACAGGTGAAAGAAGCGGTAAGAACAGAAAGAGCCGTAAGAAGGTATGGATCATTGCGGGAACCGCAGCGGCGGCGCTGATCCTTCTGGCCTCCATTGCGATCGCCGGAATTGTCGGAGGAAGGCAGAGCAAAGGCGAGGAAACTCCGTCCTTCGACATGGAATTATCCACCAAAGGGGTGAAGAATAACGACGTCATGGAGATATTCACGGAAGCAGCGGATGAGACTACCGGCGGAACAGCCAAAAGTTCCTCCGGCCAAAACGGTCAGCAGAGCAGGGCAGAACAGGCTATGGACGCGATCGATAACGAGTCGGCAGCGTCGAATGAAGCAATGGCAACAGAGGATACCGTCCCCGCAACCCTCGGCGGAGATGGTACGGATGAGGATAGGGACAGAGGAAAGTACGGAGAATCGGAACTTACTCCGGGGACGGTATTCCTTAAGCCGCAGATCGGACAGGTTCTGACAATCCGGGCATTGGCCGAATCTCTGGAAGCCGGAGAACTGGCCCGGATCTACCGGACCGTGGACGGCAGTGTCCAGGCATTCCGGATCTCACGGATCAATTATGAAGGGGATGTGGAGGTGCTTCCGGACTATATGGCGGATCTGGTGGATACCACGGCCGAATACAACGAGGTGGTGATCACGATCAAGGGAGATACGATCGTTCAGGCAAGAAAGGATGTAGTGGACGGAGAGGTTGTTTACTATATCCCGTAACCCGGTTGGGACAGGATCCTTATCCGGTCGGGGATGCGGCCGGAAGAAACGGGAATATGACAATATGGTATGACCGGAAGAAACAGGTACGGTGTATACGGGGACAGACATGGCAGGCACATGTCTTCCTCCGCGGATACCGTACCTTTTCTTTTGTTATATGCCGCGTTCTGATCCCGGAAGGTTTTTCTTTCATCCGGGTCCCGCAGGATTCATTCCGGACGACAGGTCCCGGCGGATTTCTCGTTATGGCATTTCAAACCCTTCTGTGTTATAATCGTCTCCATGACGGAAAATAGCGGCATCCCGGAGTTTCCTGATAACCTTGTTCCACGGAAGGGAGTAGTATATGTGGTCGATGATCGTGATTGCTGCGCTGATCTTGACGATCGGAGGGCTTTTTTATCTTTGGCTGAAATTCCAGAAGTTCGGATTGATCCGCAGGATCGCGGGGGACAGAGTATGGCTCCGGCGTCTTCTGGGTGCGGTGGTTCTGGTACTTTTTGGCATCGGATGTCTTATCAATCCGATCAATGCAATCATTGTGCTGCTGCACCTGATGGTCTTCTGGATGGTTGCGGATCTGATAGCGCTGATCGTTCGCCGGATTCTGCGACGTGTCCGGAAAAATAAAGAAGAAGCGCCGTCGGAAGAGAAGAAGGAGACGAAGGAACGGGCATACCGTCCTTACTGGCTGGGAATCGGCGTGCTGCTTTTCAGCGTGGTCTATCTCAGCATCGGCTGGTATCTGGCAAATCATATCTGGGTGACCACCTATGACCTTTCCACGGATAAGGATCTGGGGCAGAAGACCCTGAAGATCGCCTTCTTCGGTGACTCCCACATCGGGACCACATTTGACGGAGAAGGCTTCGCAAAGGAAATGAAGCGGATTCAGGAAGAACATCCGGATCTGGTGATGGTCGTTGGCGATTATGTGGACGACTCGACCACGAAGGCGGATATGATCCGGAGCTGCCAGGCGCTGGGAGAACTGGAAACGACCTATGGAGTTTACTATGTCTCCGGAAATCATGACCGGGGATACTTCAACCACCGGAATTTCTCCTATGAGGAGATGGTTGCGGAACTGGAGAAGAATAACGTTCATGTGATGATGGATGATGTGGAGCTGGTGGCGGATCCCTTCTATATCATCGGTAGGAAGGATATGTCCATGCGTGATCGTCTGGACATGGAGGAACTGACGAAGTCGCTGGATCCCGATAAATACAAGATCGTCCTGGATCATCAGCCGCGGGATTATACGGCGCAGGTGGCATCCGGAGTGGATCTGGTCCTGTCCGGTCATACCCATGGCGGCCAGCTGATCCCCATCAACAATGTGGGGGTATGGCTTGGCGTAAATGACAAGACCTACGGACTGGAGACCAGGGGGAATACGGATTTCATCGTCACCTCCGGAATCTCGGACTGGGCGATCTGGTTTAAAACCGGCACAAAGTCGGAATACGTGGTGGTAAACATTACCGGAAAATGATCCGGAATGAGTATAGACATTTTGAAAGGACCTGAATTTTATGAAAACGAAAATGAAGTTCATTCTGTCATGCGTATGCTTCCTTCTTTTTATCGGACTGATCGTTATGATAAAGAAGGTGGGAGTCGCAGCCATCGGCCCGGAAGGGACCGAGATCGGAATGGCCGGGATCAATCAGGACTTCCATCAGTCGGCAGGGCTGAATATGGGCTGGTATAAGCTGACGGAATACCTGGGATATGCATCCCTGGCTCTGGTGGGCGTATTTGCACTGGCCGGTCTGGTGCAGCTGGTGAAGAGAAAGAGTCTCCTTAAGGTGGACCGGACGATCCTGGCGCTGGGCGGACTCTATGTGGTTGTTCTGGGACTGTATGTGGCATTTGACAAGATCGCCATTAACTACCGGCCGGAGATCCTGGAGGGTGAGACCCATGTGGAACCGTCCTTCCCCTCCTCCCATACCATGCTGGCCTGCGTGGTACTGGGCAGTGCCGCACTGGTGATGAGACAGTATATCAGCAACCGGACGCTTGCCACGGCGCTTCAGGTGATCGCAGTGGCGGTCTGTGTGGTTCTGGTCGTGGGCCGGCTTCTCTCCGGCGTACACTGGCTGACGGATATCATCGGCGGTGTACTGATCAGTCTTGCGCTGCTGCTCCTCTTCTCGGGGATCCGGGATATGCTGGGAGAAGGCGCTGCCCGGGAGGCGGCGTAGATATATGTGAGACGGCACCGGATGCCGCGGGGCAAAGACTCGTGAACTGCGTCAGATGCCCGGATGACGGTGCGGCCCGACAGGGGCAGATGCCCGGATGACGGTACAGCCCGACAGGGGCAGATGCCCGGAAGAGGGTGAAAATGCCCGTGAGTTGAGCACCGAAGACGCATGCAGAACGATAAATATGTACGAATCTGCCGGAGGATGGGGGACTATCCTCCGGCTTATCATGAGGTATCAGGATGGAAATCTATCTGATCAGACACGGGACCACCGCGTGGAATGCCGCCTTCCGGCTTCAGGGGAAGACGGATACACCGCTGGATCCCCTGGGAATTGAAATGGCACGTTGTACCGGGGAACGGTTCCGGGAACTGGGGATCACCTTTGACCGGGTGTATTCCAGCCCCCTCAGCCGGGCGTACCGGACGGCGGAACTGGTTGCGGGACGGGTTGACATAACTACTGATCCCCGGCTGGAGGAACTGGGCTTCGGGATCCAGGAGGGAAGGTGTATCCGGGATCTGGGACCGGACGAAAGCGTTCCTTTCCGCTTCTTCAAGAATGATCCGGTACAGTATGACCGGCTGGCACCGACGGTGGGAGCGGAAAGCCTTACGGCACTCTGCGAAAGAACCGGGGACTTCCTCCGGGAGGTGGTGGAAGGCCGGAGGAACATTTCCGGGAGGAATACCGGAGAAGAAGCACGGAAACTGCCGGACAGGATCCTTATATCCGCGCACGGAGCCTGCAACAAGGGCCTTCTCATGCATATCCGGGGAGACGGGGATCTTTCAAATTTCTGGGAGGGCGGACTCCAGCCGAACTGCGGCGTGGACCTCATCGTGTATGATCCGGAGACCGGGATCTATACGATAACCGGAACAGGCAGGATCTATTATCCGGAAGAACTTTTGCAAAGATTCCGGAACCTGCTCTAAAAAACAGAAAATTACTGCATTTTTTTCTTGCGAAATGTGCCGGAAACTAATAAACTATAGGTTAGTGGGTTATGGGCGGAAGAACCACGGAAATGGTATCCGAAGCTCCGATACCTTTATCAATTCTTAATAAGGAGGACCATATGATTTACTCAACAGAAGTGAAGAACATGTGCCCTGTAACCCAGGGGGTACATCATGGTGCCGCACCGATCCCGGAAGAGGCTAAGTGGGTACAGGCAAAGAAAGTAGAAGACATCTCCGGTTATACACATGGTATTGGCTGGTGTGCTCCGCAGCAGGGCTGCTGCAAGCTGTCCCTGAATGTGAAGGACGGTATCATCCAGGAGGCACTGGTGGAGACCATCGGATGCTCCGGTATGACACATTCCGCAGCTATGGCGGCTGAGATCCTTCAGGGTCTTACCGTACTGGAAGCTCTGAACACCGACCTTGTATGCGATGCCATCAACACCGCTATGCGCGAGCTGTTCCTGCAGATTGTATACGGCCGTACCCAGAGTGCTTTCTCTGAGGACGGACTTCAGATCGGCGCAGGTCTTGAGGATCTCGGTAAGGGTGCACGTTCCATGGTTGGTACCACCTATGGTACACTGGACAAGGGACCCCGTTATCTGGAGCTTACAGATGGTTATATTACACACGTTGCTCTGGATGAGAACGATGAGATCATCGGCTACAAGTACATCAACTTCGGTAAGATGATGGACTTCATCAAGGCAGGCGATGATCCGAAGACCGCTATTGACAAGGCTTCCGGACAGTACGGACGTGTTGCTGACGCAGTTCGTCTGATCGATCCCAGAAAAGAATAAGAAAGCGAGGATATGAAAATGGCATTATTTGAATCTTATGAGAGAAGAGAGCCCCAGATCCTTGCAGCACTTAAGGAGTATGGGATTTCCTCCGTTGAGGAGTGTAAAGAGATCTGCGATGCAGCAGGTATCGACGTATATCATCTGATCGAGGGCATTCAGCCCATCTGCTTCGAGAACGCTAAGTGGGCATACACCGTAGGTGCTGCCATTGCGATCAAGAAGGGCTGCAGAAGAGCAGCAGACGCAGCAGCAGCAATCGGTATCGGACTTCAGGCATTCTGCATTCCCGGTTCCGTAGCTGATCGTCGTAAGGTAGGTCTTGGCCATGGTAACCTGGGCAAGATGCTTCTGGAAGAAGACACAGAGTGCTTCGCATTCCTGGCAGGCCACGAGTCCTTCGCAGCAGCTGAGGGCGCCATCGGTATCGCAGAGAAGGCAAACAAGGTTCGTCAGAAACCGCTTCGTGTTATCCTGAACGGTCTCGGAAAGGACGCTGCTCAGATCATTTCCAGAATCAACGGATTCACTTATGTTGAGACAAAGTATAACTACTTCACCGGCGAGGTTGAGGAAGTATTCCGCAAGTGCTACTCCAAGGATCCGGAGTCACCCCGGGCAAAGGTTAACTGCTACGGCGCTAACGATGTTCAGGAAGGCGTTGCCATCATGTGGAAGGAGAACGTTGACGTTTCCATCACAGGTAACTCCACCAACCCGACACGTTTCCAGCATCCGGTAGCAGGTACCTACAAGAAGGAGCGCGTAGAGGCCGGTAAGAAGTACTTCTCCGTAGCTTCCGGCGGTGGTACGGGACGTACACTTCACCCGGATAACATGGCTGCAGGTCCGGCTTCCTACGGTATGACCGATACCATGGGCCGTATGCACAGCGATGCACAGTTCGCAGGTTCTTCCTCCGTTCCGGCTCACGTTGAGATGATGGGTCTGATCGGTGCTGGTAACAACCCGATGGTTGGTATGACGGTTTCCACCGCCGTATCCATCGAAGAGGCTGCAAAGGCAGGCAAGTTCTAGGGTTTGACTACGAATAACAAAGGGGGACGGCTTCTCATACGGGAAGCCGTTCTTTTTGTGAAAAAGATATATCTGCAGGAAGGCAGAGCGTCATTTTTCCGACAGCCTGAAAATGGGGTTGTCATAACGTAGGGTTTTGTGATATATTTCAATTAGTCATATGTGGGGGCAAATGACATAGAATAGTGTTTTCGGGGTATACATTTTATGGGCAGAGAAGCGGATATTGCTATCCGGAGAAATTATTTTGAGGACACGATCCTTCTTGTCGGCGATTTTAAGGTATTGGGACATAATATGAATTTCGTCCTTCGGGTTTCCTCCTTCGGATCAAGGTCGGCGGGAGAGAACCTGCAGGTGTATTTCGGCCTGCTGGATGATACCATGCGTGATTTCACGGAGACCAGTTATCTCTATCCGTTGGATAAGATCCGTGTTTCGGAAGAGAAGCTGATGATCCGGGCGGATGATGTGGAGATCTATGAGACTGCTTACGGCCTCAAGGCGTTTGTAAAATATGATGAAGTGACGCTGGATTTCCTGGTGTCCAATGACGGACATAAGTCTGGCTTTGAACCCCTCGGCAAAGGGAGCTTAAGTAACCGGATGGAGGGGTATACCTATCCGTACTGTTCCCTGGAGGGAACGGCTCTGATCGGAACCAACTACTGTGAAGTGGAGGGCCAGACGTTTTATGTGCGCCGGTTCCAGAACCACGGCGGGTTCTTTGACCGGAGACTGGGCCAGACGGCGATCCTCCGGGGCGGTGAAACCGGTGGTGAGAAGGCGATGCGTTCGCTGTACGGGTTCTTTGTTCTGTCCAACGGACGGAGGGTGCTTTTCGCATCCTACGGAAATGACAGGGAGCAGGACGATTTCTTCGGTGTATCCACCGTGACCGGTGCCGAGGAGATCGAGGTGGAACCGATCCTGATCTCCGCGTTGGAATACGGCGGAGAAGTGGGAGAGGCCGGTATGGATGTAACGGTGAGGATCCGGTCCGTGGACGGGGAGGTTTCCCTGAAGACAAGGAGAGACCTTGCACGGAGACAGGATGTGGCACCGGATAATAAGGATTTCTGTCTGTATGACCGTTTTGCCCGGATGGGAGGACGATTCCGCGGTGAGAAGGTCAGCGGATACGGATGTATGATCTACACATAAAGATCTGTCATTTCCGGCAGATCGGAAAACGCGGGGTGCTCGGACCGAAGGGTCGGAGAAAACTCCGCATTTTTATATTTGTAGAGTGATGATTTCTGTGCTATACTACAAAAGCATCATTGTGCGTACTTAAATACAGAGGAGAATTATTATCCGTATGGAAGCGGCATTGGAACTGTTCGGCGGAGTCGGTCTCTTTCTTTTCGGCATGAGCCTGATGGGTTCATCCCTGGAGAAGCTGGCAGGCTCGGGCATGGGCAGAATATTGGAAAAGCTTACAACAAGTAAAAAGAGGGGCGTCGGCGCGATCAAGGGCTGGGGCCTCGGTCTCGGTGTGACCGGAATCATTCAGAGTTCGGCTGCCACCACCATCATGCTGATCGGCTTTGTAAATGCGGGCATCATGACGCTGGCCCAGGCCATTCCCGTGGTCTTCGGCTCCAATGTCGGGAGCACGGTTACGGCACAGATCCTCCGGCTGGGAGATCTGGGAACGGGAAGCCTGATCCTGCAGCTGCTGAAGCCTTCGTCTTTTGCGCCCATGCTGGTGGCCGTCGGCGCGGGCATGTACATTTTCGTGAAGAAACAGAAGGTGAAGGACGTGGCCGGAATCCTGATCGGTCTCGGTACGCTTTTCTACGGTATGACCATGATGGAGGAGGTCTTCGCACCGCTGAAGGAGTCTCCGAAGTTCCGTGAATTCTTCACCTCCTTTGAGAATCCCCTGGTGGGCATCCTGACGGGACTGGTCCTGACCGCCTTGATCCAGAGCTCCAGTGCGTCTGTCGGTATCCTGCAGGCCCTTTCCGCCACGGGAAGCGTGACCTACGGGATTGCGATCCCCATGATCATCGGACAGAACATCGGTAAATGCATGACCATCGTGATCGGCAGTATCGGTGCCAACAAGAAGGCAAAAAGGGTGGCGCTGTCCTACCTGCTCTTCAATATCATAGGAGCCATCGTGATCGGCGGCGTGGTGTATGCCATCTATTATTCGGTGGGGATTCCTGCCTTTGCGAATACGGTGAACCGCGGAAATATCGCGAATCTGCATCTGGCCTTTAACCTGATCATGAGCATTCTGCTGCTGCCGCTGTCCAACAAGATGGCAGCCCTTACGGGGAAGATCCTTCGGGATAAGGATGATCAGCCCGTGGATGAGGATTTCCAGAGACTGGATCCGATGCTGCTCTCAACGCCGGGTATCGCTCTGAAGCAGTGCCGGTATCTGATGAACCGGATGGGAGAGCGGATCCGCGAGAATTACAGTCTGGCCCTGGGTCTTCTGGAGACCTACGACCAGAAGGTGGTGGATAAGATCACCGAAAATGAAGCATTTATCGACCGCTGCGAGACGGAGATCACGGCCTATGCCCTAAAGATCGATCCGAAGCGGCTGACGCCGGACAACCGGCGGCTCCTGCCGGAGATCCTGAATTCCATCGGAGACTTCGAACGGATCGGAGACCGGTGCGTGAATATCGCATATGCGGCGAAGGAGAAGATGGAGAAGGAGGTTACCTTCTCTGCGGCCGGACTGATCGAGATCGCTGCCGTTTCCGGTGCGGTGGATCAGGTGATCGGTATCTCCTTTGAGGCCTTTGATCAGGATCAGGGAAATGCGGCACATCGTATATTCCCGCTTGCTGAAACCATCGAAAGCCTCAGTGAGGCCATCCAGTCCCATCATGTGGAACGTCTGCAGGAAGGAGACTGCGGCGTGAACGGCGGTGTGGTACTGTATGATCTTGTGAACAGCTTTGAGAGTATCGGAAATCATGCATCGAATATCGCGCGACATGTGGTAAAGCGTGTGATCGGTGATGAAGCCTTCGACGAAATGCACGGTGAGGTGCTGGATCCTTCCGATCCGGAGTATAAGGCGGCGGAACTCTTCTACCGCGAGAAGTATCTGGAACCGATCCTTACGGTGAAGCGTTCCCGGAGTCCGGAAATGCCGGAGGATACGGAGGCTGAGGAGATAACGGAGGAGATGACGGAGCAGCAGGAAGAGGCGGATCCGGAGAAGGAATCCGGTGAGCAGTCCGGGAAGAAGGAAGACAGGAAGGCTCCGGCGAAGTCCGATAAGAAGCAGGAGAAGAAACCTCAGGCGAAGCCGGATAAGAAAACGGAGAAAAAGCCCGACACTCCGAAGAAGGATAAAAAGGAAAAGAACGGAAAGACCATAGAGAAGGACCACAAAAAATCCAAAAAGAAGGATAAGTAATGGAACAGTATCTTGTAACAGGAATGAGTTGTGCGGCCTGTCAG
>JAFRWY010000039.1 GCA_017437905.1 Eubacterium sp. | reverse complement strand
GTGATCCCGCCGGTAACCAACGAGATCATTACACTGGTCAAGGATACATCCCTTGCATTTGCACTGGCATACACGGAAATGTTTACACTGGCAAAGCAGGTGACTGCGTCGGAGTCCAGTATCATGCCGCTTTTCATCGCAGGTCTTTTCTACTACATCTTCAACTTTGTTGTGGCTCTTGTGATGGAGCGGGTGGAGAAGAAGATGAAGTACTATGACCGGCAGACACCGGAAAGAAAAGGAGGAAAATAGGATATGGCTCTCCTTGAAATAAAGAATCTGAGAAAGCGTTTCGGAGATCTGGAGGTGCTGAAGGACATCTCCTTGGATGTGGAACAGGGAGAGGTGGTTGCGATCCTCGGTCCCTCCGGTTCCGGAAAATCCACACTGCTCCGCTGCGCAACGCTGCTGGAAACCATGGATGACGGCAGCCTTATCTATGACGGGAAACCTGCCTGCCGGAGTGTGGATGGAAAGGCCGTCTATGTACCCAAGGCAGAGATCCGGAAGGTGAAGCAGACCTTCGGACTTGTCTTCCAGGATTTTAACCTGTTCCCGCATTTTTCGGTACTGAAGAATGTATGCGATGCTCCGATCTCTGTGGAAAAAAGAAACAGAGAGGAAGTGGAGAAGGAAGCAAAGGAGCTTCTTGCAAAGGTGGGACTGGATCAGAAAATGGATGCTTATCCGTCCCAGCTTTCCGGCGGTCAGCAGCAGCGTGTGGCCATCGCCCGGGCGCTTGCCATGAATCCGAAGATCATCTTTTTCGATGAACCTACTTCAGCTCTGGATCCGGAGATCACCGCAGGAATCCTCCGGGTTCTCCGGCAGCTGGCGGAAGAGAGGATGACCATGGTAATCGTAACCCATGAGATCGCGTTCGCCCGGAAGGTGGCGGACCGGGTGATCTTCATGGACGGTGGTGTGATCGTGGAGGAGGGCCGTCCGGAGGATGTGATCGATAATCCCAGGAGTGACCGTATGCGTGCTTTCCTGCAGAAGCTGGAAGCGTAGTATCGTGCAATTCAAGTATCGGTTTCAATGTGAAAATCCCCGCCACCCTTTGGGTGGCGGGGATTTTGATTGATTCGATGTTATTCGGCATCCTTGATCAGCTCATGCCACTCCTGCAGGGAATGGATGTTGCCCATGTGACGCCGCAGCATATGATCGATACCCTCGGCTGCTGCCTTACCTGCCACGATGGTGGTGATGTAAGGAATCTTGGACTTGATGGCAGCCTTACGGATGTAGGAGTCATCATGAACGCTTGCCTTGCCGATGGGGGAGTTGATGATGAGATCGATCTCTCCGTTGGTGATCAGGTCAAGGATGTTCGGACGTCCTTCATACAGCTTCTTTACCTTCTCGGCCGGAATGCCTGCTTCGTTGATGGTATCGCAGGTCTTGCCGGTTGCCAGGATACGGAATCCGTTATCGTACAGAATCTTTGCAACGGCCGGAGCTTCGTCACGCTCCTGGCTGTTGACGGAGATCAGTACAGTACCCTTCAGCGGAAGGGTAGCCTTTGCAGCTTCTTCTGACTTGAAGTAAGCACCGCCGGCGGAGAGGGACATACCCAGGACCTCACCGGTGGAACGCATTTCGGGCCCGAGGATCGGGTCAACCTCCGGGAACATATTGAAGGGGAAGACAGCTTCCTTAACTCCGTAGTAGGGGATCTTCCGTTCCTTCATGGTGGGGATCGGTGACGGCTTGCCGGTCAGCTCTCCCGTAATGATCTCGGTTGCCAGCGGAACCATGCGGATACCGCAGACCTTGGATACAAGCGGTACGGTACGGGATGCTCTCGGGTTGGCCTCAAGCACGAATACCTTATCATCCTCGATGGCATACTGCATATTCATCAGGCCCACCACGTGCATCTGTTCTGCGATCTTTCTGGTGTATTCCTTGATGGTCTTAAGATTCTCCTCGGAAATGTGCTTCGACGGCAGGATACAAGCGGAGTCTCCGGAATGGATACCGGCCAGCTCGATATGCTCCATAACCGCAGGAACATATGCGTGTGTTCCGTCTGCGATGGCATCTGCCTCACACTCCAGTGCGTGGTGCAGGAAACGGTCGATCAGGATCGGACGATCCGGTGTTACACCGACAGCAGCCTGCATGTAGCCGATCATGCTCTCATCGTCGTAAACGACTTCCATACCACGGCCGCCCAGGACGTAGGAAGGACGAACCATAACCGGATAGCCGATACGGTTTGCAACCTCGATGGCCTCGTCAACGGTGGTAGCCATGCCTGCTTCCGGCATGGGGATGCCCAGCTTATCCATGATGGCACGGAACTGGTCACGGTCCTCAGCCAGATCGATGACTGCAGGAGAGGTACCCAGGATCTTCACGCCGTTTCTCTCAAGATCCGCTGCCAGGTTCAGCGGTGTCTGACCGCCAAACTGGGCGATCACGCCCACCGGCTTCTCCTTCTTATAAATGGAGAGTACATCCTCCAGGGTCAGAGGCTCAAAATACAGCTTATCGGAGGTATCATAGTCGGTAGATACGGTCTCCGGATTGCAGTTTACGATGATGGTCTCGAAGCCCAGCTTCTTCAGGGACTGTGCCGCATGTACGCAGCAGTAGTCGAACTCGATACCCTGACCGATACGGTTCGGACCGCCACCCAGGATCATGACCTTCTGACGGTCATCGCTGATCGGATTGTTGTCCGGTGCACAGTAGGTGGAGTAGAAGTAGGAACTGTCCTCGGTACCGCTGACATGGACATAATCCCATGCTTCCACAACGCCGATTGCTTCGCGCTTCTCCCGGATCGCATCCTCGGATACGCCCAGTATCTCGGAAAGGTACTTATCGGAGAAGCCGTCCTTCTTCGCCTGTGTCAGGGCCTCATCGGAAGGTACCTGACCCTTGAATGCGGCAACCAGTGCTTCTTCCTCATCTACCAGTTCCTTCATCTGCTCGATAAAGTACTTCTTTACGTGAGTGATCTCATGGATCTCATCCACGGTTGCGCCCTTGCGGATCGCTTCATACATGATGAAATGACGTTCACTGGAGGGAGTGATCAGCAAACGGATCAGCTCCTCCTTGGAAAGGTCATTGAAATTCTTTACATGACCCAGACCGTAGCGTCCCTTCTCGAGAGAGCGGACAGCCTTCTGGAATGCTTCCTTATAGTTCTTACCGATGGACATAACCTCGCCCACGGCGCGCATCTGGGTTCCCAGCTTATCATCCACGCCTTTGAACTTCTCGAATGCCCAGCGTGCGAACTTGACTACCACATAGTCTCCGTCCGGATGATACTTATCCAGGGTTCCGTACTTTCCGCAGGGGATGTCGGCCAGTGTGAGACCGGAAGCCAGCTTTGCGGATACGAGAGCGATCGGGAATCCCGTGGCCTTACTTGCAAGCGCGGAGGAACGGGAGGTACGCGGGTTGATCTCGATAACGATGATCCGGTCGGTCTTCGGATCATGTGCGAACTGTACGTTCGTACCACCGATCACCTGAATGGATTCAACGATCTTATATGCCTGTTCCTGCAGACGCTTCTGAACGTCTTCGGAAATGGTGAGCATCGGAGCGGTACAGAAGGAATCACCGGTATGGATACCCATGGGATCCACATTTTCGATAAAGCATACGGTGATCATGTTGTTGTCCTTGTCACGGACAACCTCCAGCTCCAGCTCTTCCCAACCGGTGACGGATTCCTCTACCAGAACCTGTCCCACCAGAGAAGCCTTAAGTCCCCGGGCGCAGACGGTCTGCAGCTCATCACGGTTGTAAACCAGTCCGCCGCCGGCACCACCCATGGTGTAAGCAGGACGAAGAACCACCGGATAACCGAGCTCGTCGGCAATCTTCAGGGCTTCCTCTACGGAGTAGGCAACCTCGGAACGGGCAACCTCGATGCCCAGTGCGTTCATTGTGTTCTTAAATTCGATACGGTCCTCGCCGCGCTCGATGGCATCGACCTGTACGCCGATTACCTGAACGCCGTATTTCTCCAGAACGCCGGCCTCAGCCAGCTCGGAGCAGAGATTCAGTCCGGACTGTCCTCCCAGATTCGGAAGGAGAGAGTCGGGACTCTCCTTTGCGATGATCGCTTCGAGGCGCTTTACATTCAGCGGCTCGATGTAGGTGACATCCGCCATTTCCGGGTCTGTCATAATGGTTGCGGGGTTGGAATTCACCAGCACGATCTCGTAGCCGAGGCTGCGGAGCGCCTTACACGCCTGTGTGCCGGAATAGTCAAACTCGCATGCCTGACCGATGACGATCGGGCCGGAGCCAATGATTAGTACTTTGTGGATATCCGTTCTTTGCGCCATATTGTGTTCCTCCATTGAATGTCCTGTCCTTTTTGGGACGGGTGCAGACCGGTTGCCTGCACAATCCATAGTATTATAGCACTAATGCCGGAAAAGATATAGTGGAAATTTCAAAAAGTATGGATGAAATGTTGTGAAGGGTATGATACAATACAGGGGTGTGGCTTTCCACAGAAAAATGCTAAGCGAAGAACAGATAGAATGAGTTTACATAAAGAAGAAACAGAATGCGTTACGGTTCCGGACCGGAACACCGCGAAAAAGATGCTGGCATGGTACCGGAAGAATCACAGGGAGCTTCCCTGGCGAAGAGACCGGGATCCCTATCATATATGGATCTCGGAGATCATGCTCCAGCAGACCCGGGTGGCTGCCGTGATCGGATATTATACACGATTTATGACAGAACTTCCGGACATTCCGGCCCTGGCCTCGGTGGAGGAGGAACGGCTCCTGAAGCTGTGGGAGGGACTCGGGTATTATAACCGGGCAAGGAACCTGAAGAAAGCGGCCGCTGAAGTTATGGACCGTTTTCAGGGACGGTTCCCGGAGACGTATCCGGAGATCCTTGGCCTGCCGGGGATCGGTGCTTATACGGCCGGTGCCATTGCATCGATCTGCTATGACGAGCCGACACCCGCGGTGGACGGAAATGTGCTGCGGGTCTACACCCGGCTTACCGGTGACGCGTCCTGCGTGGATCTGGAGACCACAAAAAAGGATATCAGGGAGCGGCTTACGGCAGTATATAAGGAAGCACTGCCAAAGGAGCGGGGAGTTCTTACCCAGTGCTGGATGGAACTTGGAGCCACGGTCTGTGTACCGAACGGCACGCCTCTTTGCGGAGCGTGTCCCCTGAAGGAAACGTGTGTTGCATTCCGGACGGACCGGACGGGAGAACTGCCTGTCCGGGGAGAGAAGAAGCGGCGAAGAGTCGAGGAACGGACGGTTTTCCTCTTCCTCTGTGACGGGAAAGTCGCTCTTCATAAGCGGCCGGAAAGCGGGCTTCTGGCAGGACTCTGGGAATTCCCGAATGTTATGGGACATCTCACTCTGGCAGAGGCCATGGAACAGGCGGAACGCTGGGGGCTGCAGCCCTCCATGCCGCGGATGGAAGTACCGTACACACACATTTTCAGCCATGTGGAATGGCACATGAGAGCATATATGATCGACTGCGGACACATGGCAGACGATCTGAATAAAGTCGGAGGGATCAAATGGTTCCTGAGAAAAGAACTGGAGGAGACGGCAGCGGTGCCGTCAGCGTTCCAGCCGTTCCGGAACCTGCTGAAAAGCGGAGAGGAACATTCTTAAAAAAACTGAAGATCGTATTTTTTCCTATTGTAATGATCGCAGCGCTGCTGATCGGAAAAGAAACCATACTGGAGGCTCCGGAAATGCCGGAGAATCCGGTGCTGTACCGGGAAGCCGAGTATCTGCTGGAGTCACCGAAGAACGTGATCATCCGGACGAAAGCCGAGAAGGTACTGGATTCCATGACACTGGAGGAGAAGATCGGGCAGATGTTCGTGATCCCGCCGGAAGCGCTGGATACGGAATACCGTGGAACAAGATATAACGGAAAGAAGGTAAAGGGAACCGTTGTGATGAGTGACACGCTCCGGGACCGTATCCGGTACTATACGCCGGGAGGTTTTATTCTCTTTTCCTATAATATCATCGATCCGGATCAGACAACGGAGCTGCTGAAGGAGATGCAGGCGGAAAGCAAGATCCCGCTTCTTATTGCTGTGGATGAAGAGGGTGGTCTGGTTGCCAGGATCAGCGGAAAGGAAAGCTTCGGTATCCCGGATCTTCCGGATGCGGATGAGGTTACGGACGAGACGGAGGCATACAACCGGGGGGCCTATATCGGTGCCTATATGATGCAGTACGGATTTAACTGTAACCTGGCGCCGGTGGCGGATGTGAATTCCAATCCATCCAACCGTGTCATAGGTTCACGTGCCTTCGGAAAGGATCCCACGATCGTCGGCGGTCTGGTAGCCTCGGAGATCGATGGCCTGAAGCATTCCGGTGTCATCTCCACGGCGAAGCATTTCCCGGGACACGGGGATACCAGCGGAGATACCCATCATTCCACGGTCTACGTGACAAAGAACTGGAATGAATTGCTGGAAGCGGAGATCGTTCCCTTCCGGATGGCCATGGATGCGGAAGTAGACATGATCATGGTAGCACACATTTCCGCGGAAAAAGTAACCACCGACGGATATCCGGCATCCCTTTCCAGGGAAATGATCACCGGAAAACTACGGAATGAACTGGGCTTTGAAGGTGTCGTGATCACGGATTCCCTGGAAATGGGCGCGATTACGGGACAGTATACATCTGCTGAAGCGGCGATCCTTGCGGTGGAGGCGGGGAATGACATTATTCTGATGCCCGAGGATTATGTGGAGGCACATAACGGTCTTCTGGCTGCCGTCCAGACGGGGAAGATCTCCGAGGAGCGTATCAATGAGAGTGTGCTCCGGATCCTTACCATGAAGGACAGGCACGGCCTGTTGAAATGACAGATAGGAGGGAATCGTATGAAGTATATAAAACAGTTTCTGATCATATTGTTTGTATCCTTCCTGGGAGAGATCCTGCACCATCTGATCCCGCTTCCCATCCCGGCCAGCATCTATGGGATCCTTCTCATGTTTCTGGCGCTTGAACTGCATATCATTCCGCTCGCCTCTGTCCGGGAGACGGGACGGTTTCTGATCGAGATCATGCCGGTGATGTTCATCCCGGCTGCGGTGGGACTCCTGAACGCATGGGGTATCCTGAAGCCGAACTGGCTGATCTATACGGTGGTGATGTTTGCGACCACATTTATCGTCATGATCCTGTCCGGACATGTGACCCAGGCGGTGATCCGTCACGGGAAGAAAAAGGAGGGCGGCGATGCTCCCGGCGGATCCTCGCCGGAAGCAACGGAGCCTGCTTCTACGGAGCATGTATCGGAGATAAGTGTACAGGAGGAACCTGTACCGGCGGAGAAGGGAGGCGACGAAGCATGAAGGAATTCTTCCAGAATACGGTATTCTTCGGTGTATTCATCAGTTTGTTCGCTTATTCGATCGGTGTATTTCTCCGGAAGAAGACGAAGCTTTCCATATTCAATCCGCTGCTGATCGCGATCCTTCTCACCATGGGAGCGCTTCTTCTGCTGGATGTGGATTATGAAACCTATGACAGCAGTGCCAAATACCTGAGCTATCTGCTTACGCCTGCAACCGTCAGCCTTGCAATCCCGCTTTATGAGCAGATCGAGCTTCTTAAGAAGAACTGGAAGGCGGTCTTCGCAGGAATCTTCACCGGCGTTCTGGCGAGTCTGGTGAGTGTGCTGCTTTTTGCCCTGATCTTCCATATGAATCATGCGGAGTATGTTACATTTCTTCCGAAATCCATCACAACGGCCATCGGTATGGGTGTATCGGAGGAACTGGGCGGATATCGTGCGATCACGGTAGCCGTGATCATCATAACCGGCATCATCGGAAATATTTTCGCGGAGCTGGTATGCAAGATCTTCCGGATCAGGGAACCCATCGCGGTGGGGATCGCCATCGGTTCTTCATCCCATGCGCTGGGAACCGCCAAGGCCATGGAGATCGGAGATGTGGAAGGGGCCATGAGCAGTCTTTCGATCGTTGTATCCGGACTTCTGACGGTGGCCGGAGCGATGGTCTTTGCAAATTTCATTTAGGTATGTTAAAATGCTTTTTGGTAGGAAATGAACGATAGTCCGTAAGGGACCCCAAATGCGGCGCGGCCGGCTGTCGGTATGAATTTTCTTCAATAATATGAGAGATCCGGAGGGTTCCGGAAAGAAGGAGGAGATTATGGATATCAAGGAAAAGATCAAGGAGATCGTGGAGAAGATCACAAAGGATGAGAGTCTGAAGGATGAGTTTAAAGAGAACCCGACTAAGGCGATCGAGAAGGTTGCAGGCGTGGATCTTCCGGATGATGTTGTGAACGGAGCGATCGCCGGCGTTAAGGCGAAGATGACCGGGGATGCCGTATCCGGCGGACTCAGCAAGATTACCGGACTGTTTGGCGGCGGAGACAAGACCGAATAAAACGCCCGGAGGGACAGGGTTTCCGGACCGGAAGGACTCCGACTGATATAAATACGAATCTTGATGAAATTGAAAATTGTATATGTTATAATTGTAAAAGCATGTTCATTGTAAAGGATGGAGGATAGTTATATGACATGTAATGTATGTGGAGCGGAGATTCCCGCAGGTGCTGCTATGTGCCCGATATGCGGAGCTCAGGCACCGTCGGTACCTCAGGGTGGTTATCAGATGGTAGGCGGAAATGCGGCTCCTTCGAGTCCCTTTGGGGCAGATCCGGCAAACCGCGCTATGATGGGAGCCCAGAATTACGGCGGCTACAACCCGGAACCTGCAGGATATGATCCGTATGCGCAGCCGGAGCCGATACCGCCCGTGCCAACGCCTGCACCGAAGAAGAGCAACACGGGTCTGATCATCGGTATCATTGCCGGAGTGGCTGTGGTTGCGGCACTGGTTGTCTGCTGGGTACTGGGTGTATTCGGCGGCGGCAATAAGGCAGCCAACGGTAACTACAAATTCGATCATGCCGAGTACGGCGGATTGACCATGGACCCGAACACCATGAATGAGGCACTTAAGCAGATGGGTTACAACATGGACGTCAGTGACTTTTATCTTAAAATAGACGGAACCAAGGCGACAGTACAGTTGATGGGAATGACCGGTACCTGTTCCGTAAAATTCAACGGTGACAATGTGACCTTCACCGAGAACGGCCGGGACATCGAAGGCGTATTTGATGAGGCGGCAAAAACGATCTCACTGGAACAAAGCGGTGCCAAGTTGATATTTAAGATGCAGTAAATATCATCCGCATATGAAAAAGAAGGAATGGCAGGGGGCCGTAGCGGCCGCCTGTCTTTCTTAAATCAGAACAAGCATCAGGATTGGCAGGGACACAGGATGGAAGAGAAGAATACACAAAATCCGTTTGAACGTTGGGAACAGCATCCCGGACCGGGAGGAAGTCCCACACCGTATGCACCTCAGGGGCAGTCACCGTACGCGCCGAAGGGCCAAGGAATCAATGCACCTCAGGGTCCGACATCGTATGCACCTCAGGGCCGGGCACCGTATCCTCCGCAGCAGCGGTCACCATACGCACCCCAGGGACGTCCGGAATATGCACCGGGAGAACCTTCTCCTTTTGCACCTGGACAGGATCAGCAGATACATGCAGGACCGGATATGTCGGAGTATGCCTCCTATCAGCCACAGTATTATTCGCAGGGACAGGGAAGCGGCGCAGAGCAGATGGACACTCCCTTCGGTATGGCTTCCTATGCCCCTCAGGGGAACCGGACATCCTCTCATGCATCCTCCGGCAGGGTCCGTGACGAGGCTCCGCGAAAGCGCCGCATCGGTCCGATCCTCGGGATCACGGGAGCGGTACTGGTGCTTGCCGGATTTCTTACCGCGTGGATGCTGGGATGGTTTCATTCCCGGAACGGAGTCTATGTCTGGGATGATTATGCAAAGGCTGACATGACGGCAAAGATCGAGATCGACGGTGACAAGGCAAAGATCACCATGGTTTCCAAGCAGGATGTGCGGGCCGTGGACTGTGATGTGGAATTTGAAAGTGATACCGTGAAGTTTATATATAATGGTAAGGTCCTTGTCTGTGACTATGACAGAAAGAAAGGAATCATCACGGAACGGGATGATCAGTACACAGGCGTGGATATTGTATTTGAGAAAGAGTGACAGGAAAGGATACTATGATGAGCTGGAAGGAATGTGTGCGTCAGGTGGAACCCTATACACCGGGAGAACAGCCGAAGGAACAGAATGTGATCAAACTGAATACAAATGAGAATCCTTACGGGCCCTCGGAGAAGGTAAGACATTGCGAGATGGATTATGATCTGCTCCGGAAATACCCGGATCCGGCGGCTTCGGATCTGGTAAATACACTGGCGGAGTATCATCATGTGGATCCGGCACAGGTATTTGTCGGTGTCGGAAGTGATGATGTTCTGGCCATGGCATTTCTCACCTTCTTTAATTCCGGCCGTCCGATCCTGTTCCCGGATATCAGCTATTCCTTCTATCCGGTCTGGGCAGAGCTTTATAAGATTCCTTTTGAGACACAGGCCCTTACGGAGGATTTCCGGATCGAGCCCTCGGATTATCTGAAGGAAAACGGCGGCGTGGTATTCCCGAATCCGAATGCCCCGACGGCACGTCTGCTTCCGCTGGAGGAGGTGGAGAAGATCGTTGCCGGGAATCCGGATGTTGTCGTTATTGTGGATGAAGCCTACATCGACTTTGCTCCGGAGGGAAGCTCTGCGATTTCTCTGCTGGACAGATATGACAATCTGCTTGTGGTGCGCACATTTTCGAAGTCCCGCTCCATGGCAGGACTCCGGATCGGTTATGCCATCGGGCAGAAGGAACTGATCGCCTGCATGCAGGCCGTGAAATATTCCTTCAATTCCTATACCATGAACCGTCCGTCCATCCTCTATGGCTGTGCCTCCGTGGAAGATGAGGCATATTTCAGGGAGACGGTGGGGAAGATCATCACGACCCGGGAATGGTTTACGAAGGAACTGAAGGCACTTGGGTTTGACGTGATCCCCTCCGCGGCGAATTTTGTTTTTGCCTCCCATAAAGAGGTTCCGGCAGAGGAGATCTTCCGGAAAGCCAGGGAACGCGGCATATTCTTCCGCTATTTTAAACTCCCCAGGATCGACAACTTTCTCAGGATCACCATCGGAACGGATGAAGAGATGAAGACGGTGATCGATTTTTTGACACTTGACATAATGCACAAAAAATAATAGAATATTTCTGTTGTACTTTGGCAAGTACACAAAAAACTTAATAAAGGAGGTGCTCCTGTGGATTCGCTTTCTACCATAATCATCTGCGCTGTCATAGTAATTGTGGCCGTAGTGATCACCTGGTTCGCAGCGATCGCATACCGCAAGAATATCGCGGAAGCGAAGCTCGGCAAGGCTGAAGACAAGGCCAGAGAGATTATAGATGAAGCCTTAAAGGATGCGGAATCAAAGAAGCGGGATATCTTGCTGACCGCCAAGGAAGAGGCCATGAAGACCAAGAATGACCTTGACAAGGAAGTCAAAGAACGCCGCAACGAGATTCAACGTATGGAGAAGAGAGTTCTGTCGAGGGAAGAGAATCTTGACAAGAAGAGCGACACACTGGAACGCAGGGAACAGTCCCTGTCCGCCAGAGAGTCCAATCTGTCCAAGAAGCAGGCTGAAATCGACGAGCTTTCCGCAAAGAGACAACAGGAACTGGAGAGAATCTCCGGACTCACCTCTGAACAGGCAAAGGAATATTTGCTTCGCACCGTGGAAGATGAAGTAAAGCATGAAACCGCGGTAATGATCAAGGAAATGGAGCAGAGGGCCAAGGAAGAGGCCGACAAGAAAGCCAGGGAATACGTCGTAACAGCCATTCAGAAATGCGCTGCGGACGTTGTTTCCGAATCCACCATTTCACTGGTACAGCTGCCGAATGACGACATGAAGGGTCGTATCATCGGTCGTGAGGGACGTAATATCCGTACATTGGAGACACTGACGGGTGTGGATCTTATCATCGACGATACCCCGGAGGCAGTCGTACTTTCCAGCTTCGATCCGGTTCGCCGGGAGGTTGCGCGTATCGCGCTGGAGAAGCTGATCGTTGACGGACGGATCCATCCGGCCCGCATCGAGGAAATGGTCGAGAAGGCGAAGAAGGAAGTGGAAACCATGATGCGCGAGGAAGGCGAGGCCGCTACCATGGAGGTTGGCGTGCATGGCATTCATCCCGAACTGGTGAAGCTTCTCGGTCGTATGAAGTTCCGTACAAGTTACGGACAGAATGCCCTGAAGCACTCCATTGAAGTTGCTGAACTGTCAGGACTGATCGCCGGCGAGATCGGCGAGGATATCAAGCTGGCAAAGCGGGCAGGTCTTCTGCATGATATCGGTAAATCCATCGATCATGAAATGGAAGGCTCCCATGTATCCATCGGTGTGGATCTTTGTCGTAAGTACAAAGAGAACGGCACGGTCATCAATGCAGTTGCCTCCCATCATGGAGATTGCGAAGCAGAAACACTCATCGCATGCATCGTACAGGCAGCGGATACCATTTCCGCGGCTCGTCCGGGTGCACGACGTGAGACACTGGAAACTTACACGACACGGCTTACAAAGCTTGAGAATATCGCAAATGAGTTCAAGGGTGTCGATAAGTCCTTTGCTATTCAGGCAGGGCGTGAGATTCGGGTTATGGTTGTTCCTGAGCATGTCACCGATGCAGATATGGTGATCCTCGCAAGAGAGATTTCCAAGCGCATCGAGGATGAGCTGGAATACCCCGGTCAGATCAAGGTTAGCCTGATCCGGGAATCCAGAGTCACGGATTACGCAAAGTAGGAGAAAAGGGATACCTGAGGGTATCCCTTTTTTTATCCGGAAATGTCCGTCCGCGGGCACCAAAGAACCGGTATAACCGGAGTCCTTTGGCAGGAAAGAAGCGAAGAAACATGTGATCGGAGGCAGGATATATGAAGAAGACAAAACGACTGGACCGGATCCTGAAATACGAAGCACACCGTGTAAAGGTATATGAGGATGTGCTGGAGCTTCCGGATGGAACGATCCGGCATTATGACTATGTGAAGAACCGGGACGGAGCGGCGATCCTTCTGGTGGATGCGGAGGAACAGGTGATCCTGGTCCGCCAGTACCGGAATGTGGAGGATGATTTTACACTGGAGATCCCGGCGGGAGTTTCGGATCCGGAGGATGCAGGCCCCGAAGTGACTGCGGTCCGGGAGGCGAAGGAGGAGACCGGATTCTATCCGAAGAAGGTGTTCCGGGTCAGCCGGGTGCTGAATGCGGCCGGACTTTTTGATGAGCATACCACGGTATTTATAGGAAAGGATCTTGCGCACGAAAAACTGGAAGCGGATCCGGAGGAATCCATCGAACTGATCTGCATGCCGTTTGACGAAGCGCTGCAGGCGGTTTATGACGGAAAGATCATTGACGGGAAGACCATCATCGCATTACTTGCATATCAGGATGTAAAATCTCGAAAAATTTTTTGAACGGAAAAAACACAACATTTTGTGCTTGCTTTTTTTATGTCACCTTTATCTCGCGGAAAATGCCCCAAATCCCAGTGTTTATGCGGGTTTTCGTAAAAAAATAGTTATTGATTTTATGTAAATTTGTAATTATACTGTAACATATAAACGGGAGAGGTATGAGTTGGCGCTCTGAATCGGAAGGACCTTTTCCGGAGGGGTTTGTTTAGGGGTAAAAGATGGAACAACTGATAGGGTCTTATATTGCCTATTTGCATGACGTAAAACATGCAAGTCAGAACACAATTCAATCGTATAATCGCGATCTTCGCAAGATGCAGGAATATTTTCGTGAAAACGGGATCACGGATGTGAATGAGATCAACTCCACATCCCTTGGCTCGTATGTGCTTTTTCTCGAGAACTCGGGTATGAGCTCTGCCACCGTTTCCAGGAATATCGCAAGTATCCGCTCGTTCTTTTTGTATCTTCTCGGACGTGGTCTGGTAAAGGGAAATCCCACCGAACAGATCAAGCCGCCGAAGGTGGAGAAGAGAGCACCGGATACGCTGACCGTTGAGGAGATTACGATCCTTCTCCAGCAGCCGAAGGGCAAATCTCCGAAGGAGATCCGGGACAAGGCCATGCTGGAACTTCTGTATGGGACCGGGCTTCGGGTTTCGGAGCTGATTTCACTGAAGGTATCGGATCTGAATCTGTCCATGGATTACATCGAGTGTAATTTCGGCGGCCGTTCACGGATCATTCCCATCGAGGGTGTTGCAAAGCAGGCACTTACGGAGTATCTGAACAGTGCCAGATCGAAGATGGTGGTTGACAGTGAGTACCTTTTCGTCAATGTCAAGGGAGAGGAGATGTCCAGACAGGGCTTCTGGAAGCTGCTCAAATCCTATGCAAAGAAGGCGCATATCGAGAAGGACATCACACCGCACATGATCCGCCATTCCTTTGCATCGCACATGGTGAACAATGGCGCGGATCTTCATGCGGTTCAGGAAATGCTGGGACATTCCGACATTTCAACAACACAGATCTATCTGCCCGGTAAACTGGGGCATCTGAAAGAGGTTTACGACAAAGCACATCCGCGTGCAGGAAAGAAGAGAGAAGAACGCAGAGCCTGACATTTCGGTTCTGCGTTTTCTATGCCCCGATACGGGTGCCGGCATGGGCCGGAGAAAGAAATCGTACTGTTTACAGGGTTAAAGATATAGGAGAGAAGCATATGGCCGGATCGGTTTTCGGAAAAGAATTGGTTATGACCACCTGGGGGGAATCCCATGGGGCAGGGATCGGAGTGACGGTGGACGGATGTCCCGCCGGTCTTTCCATCACGGAGGAATATATCCAGACCTATCTGGACCGGAGAAAGCCCGGGGGAAGGGACTTTGCAACCCCCAGGCAGGAGGCGGACCGGGTTCGGATCCTGTCCGGCATTTTTGAAGGAAAAACCATGGGAACACCGATCTCCATGATGATCGAGAATACGTCCCAGCGGTCGGGGGACTACGGGAATCTTGCAACCACCTACCGTCCGGGACACGCGGACTTCGGGTATGATGCAAAGTACGGCTTCCGGGATTACCGCGGCGGAGGACGTTCCTCCGGCCGGGAAACCGCAGGACGTGTGGCTGCCGGGGCTGTTGCGGCCAGACTTCTGGAGGAGTACGGTGTCCGGGTTCAGGCCTATGTCAGTGCCATCGGTCCGGTCCGCTGTGATCCGTCCCGCTTTGATACGGAGGAGATCGGAAGAAATGCGCTCGCCATGCCGGATGCAGCGGCGGCAGCTGAGGCGGCCGAATATCTGAAGAAACTGATGGAAGAGCAGGATTCCTCCGGCAGTGAGGTGACCTGTATCGTGACGGGGCTTCCGGCAGGGATCGGTGAACCGGTCTTTGATAAGCTGGATGCGGTCCTCGGACAGGCAATCTTCTCCATCGGTGCGGTGAAGGCGGTGGAGATCGGAGACGGAACCGCGGTGGTTCAAGCCAGAGGCTCCGTAAATAATGACGGCTTTTATATGAAGGAAGGAGTCGTATCCAAGCATACCAATCACGCAGGAGGAATCCTCGGCGGGATCAGTGACGGCAGCGACATCCTGCTCAGGGCATCCTTCAAGCCCACACCGTCGATCTTTCGTGAGCAGGAGACGGTGAATCAGGACGGCGAAAATGTGAAGCTTTCCATCCGGGGAAGGCATGATCCGGTGATCGGACCCCGGGCATCCGTTGTGGTGGAAACCATGACAGCATTTGCCATCGCGGATCTTTTCCTCAGAAACCGCAGCAGCAGGATCTGATGCACGGAAGCCGGATTTCCTTCCGGAGAAGCAAACGGCTTAATCCGGGAGATCGGAAAGCGGGCATAGAGGCAACCCGGAGAATCATTTACAGGAGGCGTATCGGTTGACACGATACGCCTCTTGTGATATAAAGGTGGCTGTATCTGTGTAAGCGTTGCACGGATATGTCAGACGGTGCCTCCGACGGGGCGGGAAGCTTCGGGCCGGAGGGTAAAAGGGAAGCAGGTGAAAGACCTGCACGATCTCGTCACGGTAACGGACGATACTCTCATTTGCAGATGCAGACGGGCCTCTCCCGGAGTGGTTGCGAATGAGAAGGGTATGAAAATGTGCTGCCACCATGTCACTGACCCGTAGCATCGGTTGGGAAGACGACAGCACTGTCCGGAGTCCGGAAACCTGCCGCCTGTCGGTACGGAAGGAAGGTGACCCCGTCCTTCAGACCACGAGGCCTTGGTCGTACTTTACTGTTGCCAGCTACGCGGCACGGTACGCAGCGTTTTTTTTGTGCGGATCAGAAGTTTGGGTCCGTGACTTTTTGCTGCGTGTTTTCCTGATCAGGTCTGTGACGCGAAACAATCTATATTACTTAATTTCAGGAGGATACTGATCATGAAAAGGAAGATCTGGAAGGAAGCATCTATTGTTCTGACGCTGGCACTGGGCATGTCTCTCACAGCCTGCGGAAAGGATGCGGATCCCACAACAGGTGCAGCCACGGAGGCGGTAACACAGACAACGGAATCCACAACCGCGGGAACTTCCGAACAGGTGACAACAGCAACAACAGAGGCGGTAACGGAGCCCGTATCCGAAGAAAAGACGGAGGAGGCGACGGAAGACGATGAGGAGGACTACACTACCGGAGATGCCTCTTTGGATAATGTCCGGAATCAGGACGGCATCGGAGAGAAGGAACTGCTGGTTCTCAGCTTCGGTACATCATTTAATGATTCCCGCCGTTTGACCATCGGTGCCATCGAACAGACGCTGGAGGATACATTTAAGGATTATTCCGTACGCCGTGGATTTACGGCGGATATTGTCATCAATCATGTGGAGAAGCGTGACGGGATCCATATCGATAATGTGGAAGAAGCCCTGAAACGTGCAGCGGATAACGGCGTAAAGACCCTGGTGGTTCAGCCGACCCATCTGATGGACGGAATCGAATACACCGAAGTTATAGACAAGGTGGCAGATTATACGGATGCATTTCAGAAGGTTGCCATCAGCAAACCGCTGCTTGCCACGGATGATGATTTCAAGCGTGTGGAGCAGGCCATCGTGGACTGGACGAAGGAGTATGATGACGGAAAGACCGCCATCGTATTCATGGGTCACGGAACCGAGGCTGCTTCCAACAGTGTATATCAGAGAATGCAGGATCTTCTGACGGCAGACGGATACCAGAATTACTTCGTAGGTACCGTTGAGGCGACACCGTCACTGGATGATGTGCGGGAGCTTCTGAAGAAAGGCGGATATACCCGGGTGGTTTTGGAACCCCTCATGGTGGTTGCGGGAGATCATGCCAATAATGATATGGCAGGTGATGAGGAAGACTCCTGGAAGACGGTTCTGACGAAGGACGGATATGAAGTGGTCTGTCTGCTCCGCGGTCTTGGCGAAAATGAAGCAATCCGTCAGATCTATGCGGATCATGCGAAGGAAGCCATTGACAGTTTGCAGTAGATAAAATGTATGGTGCCCTGCCCGTTCAAAGCAGGGCACTGTGCAGATAAGAGGTAGAAGGATGATAAAGAGTAAATGGAAGGCAGGGCTGCTGGTTCTTGCCGTAATGACCGGTCTTTCGGGCTGCGGGTCGGAAAGCAGGGATTCATCTCAGGATGCGTCTGTATCCTCGAATACGGAGGCGGCTTCTTCCGGCACTTCTTCGGAGACGACAGTTGCCACGGAGAAAGCTTCCGATACGGATACGACAAAAGACGGCTCCGGAGCAACAACAGAGGTTACTACCGAGAAGGTGACCGTGGAGAAGGAAGAGGTCGTATCGGAGGGGATGGTTCCCGTGACCGGGGATCAGCTGAAGGACGGCACTTACGAGATCACGGTGAAGTCCAGCTCTTCCATGTTTGAGATCACGGCCTGTCAGCTGACGGTGTCGGAAGGAAGCATGACGGCGAAGATGATCATGGGCGGCAAGGGGTATCTCTATGTTTATCGGGGCACCTCGGAAGAGGCGGAGAAGGCGCCGGAGAGCGATCTTATCCCCTTTGCGGAAGAGGCAGACGGAAGCCACAGCTTTACATTTCCCGTGGAAGCCCTGAATCAGGCAGTTCCCTGTGCGGCCTTCAGCAAGAAGAAGGAACTTTGGTATGACAGGGACCTTTGCTTTGAAGCGGCAGGTCTTCCGTTGGAAGCATACCTGGAAAAGCCTTACAAGGATGCGTCGGATCTGGGACTTTCGGATGGTGAGTATCAGACATCGGTCACACTGACCGGCGGTTCCGGCAGGGCTTCCGTGGATTCCCCCGCAAAGCTTACGGTGAGCGGAGGAAAGGCAACGGCCCGGATCGTATGGAGCAGTCCGAACTATGATTACATGGTGGTGGACGGAACGAAGTATCTGCCGGTGGAGAATCCGGATTCGGAGAATTCCACATTTGAGATACCGGTGGCCGGCTTTGATTATCCGCTGCCGGTGCGCGCAGACACCACGGCCATGAGTCAGGCACACGAGATCGAATATACGCTGACCTTTGATTCGGAAGGACTGCGTTAACAGGAGGAAGGATATGAAGCAGAGAAATGCAGGAAGATGCACTTACATACTTCTGGCAGTTTCTCTGCTTCTTTTCTTCTGCAGCGGCTGCGGTAAGAATGCGGAAAGAACTACGGATACTTCCGTATCCCCGGAAGGCGGCGGAGAAGGCGGTACAAATGCTGCCGGGAATTCCGGTGAATGGAATGGGTTCACGATCGAAGAACGAGTGGTTTTGACCTATGCAACCATGTTTCAGATCGATAAACTGTCGGGTGGTTGCCGACGGATCACCATTTCCGGACAGGAGTACCTGATCGTTCCGGAAAATGCGGAGGTTACCGGAGATCTTCCGGAGGAGATCACCGTGATCCGTCAGTCGAAGGAGAAACTTTATGTGGCATCCTCCTCGGCCATGTCCTTCTTTCAGGCCCTTTCCGCATTGGATCGTGTGGGTTTCACAAGTACGAAGGCTGCGGATTGGACGGAGGAAGAGATACGGAAGGCCGTGGAGTCGGAAGACATCACTTATGTGGGCAAATACAATGCACCGGACTATGAGTGGCTGATGCAGGAAGGAGCGGGCCTTGCGGTGGAGAATACCATGCTCCTGCACAGTCCGAAGACAAAGGAGCAGCTGGAACAGCTGGGGATCCCGGTACTGATCGAATATTCCAGTTATGAGAGTCATCCCATGGGCCGGCTGGAGTGGGTTCGGGTCTATGGATGCATTCTCGGTATGGAAGCGGAAGCGGAGGAGTATTTCAGGAAAGAGGATGAACGGTTCCGGGCACTGACCGGTAAGCCGGACGGGGAGGGAACATCGGAACAGCCCTCCCAAGGGGCAGTGGATGCCGCGGATCATCCCCGGGTGGCTTATTTTTATATGAACCCGAGCGGCTATGTCTCCGTGCAGCGGACCGGCTCCTATGTGGCGGAAATGATCCGGCTGGCGGGAGGCGACTATTTCCTTTCGAAGGATGACGGTGATGCCACAGAGGGAACCGGCAGCATGAACCTTCAGACGGACCGTTTTTATGAGGAAGCGAAGGATGCGGATATCCTGATCTTCAACGGCGCCATCTACGGACCGCCGGAGAGTCTGGATCTGCTTGTTGAGGAATACCCGCTGCTGAAGGATTTTAAGGCGGTGCAGAGCGGAAATGTTTACACCACCGGAGATAACCTGTTCCAGGGGGTAACGCATATGAATGATGTGCTTGAAGAACTGATCGGTATCGTCACCGGGGAATGGAACGACGGAGCCTTTTTTCGGAAACTCCGGTAGATCCGGCGTCGGTTCTGCCGGAGACGGCAGTGCCATGGTTCAAGTCCCGCTCGCGGGCCCCGGTGTGAGAAACGGGTCGGCTTTGGCTGACAGGGAAGCAGGAGAAGAAAATCCATGAATCGCGGAAAAAGAAGAGTCATAATGGTGACTGCGGGGCTTTTTACAGCCCTGCTTCTTCTGGTGCTTCTGAATCTGATTTTCGGTTCCGTCCGGATCTCCTTCGGGGATCTGGGCTGCCTTTTCGGAGGGGAAGCGGAGGAGACGGTGAAGAAGATCCTTCTCGAACTCCGGCTGCCGCGGATCCTGATGGCATTACTGCTGGGAGGAGCCCTGGCCCTGTCGGGACTTCTGCTGCAGACCTTTTTCGAGAATCCCATCGCGGGGCCCTTTGTGCTGGGAATATCTTCCGGTGCCAAACTTGCAGTGGCCCTGTCCCTTACGATTGTTCTTAAACTGGGGGGACATATGTCCTCCTTCTTTATGATCCTCGCGTCATTTCTCGGCGCCCTTCTTACACTGTCCCTGATCCTTCTGGTGTCACGGCGTCTGCCCCGGGGGGCAAGTCTGCTGGTGGCGGGGATCATGGTCGGTTATATCTGCTCCGCAGTAACGGATCTCGTGATCAATCTGGCGGAAGATACCAATGTGGTAAGTCTTCATTCCTGGAGTCTGGGCAGCTTCTCGGGACTTACCTGGACGCATGTCCGGATCACGGCGGTCATCATCCTGCCGCTTTTTGCGGGAACACTTTTTCTGGCCAAGCCCATGCAGGCCTTCTTCCTGTGAGAAGCCGTGGCCTCCAGTCTGGGGGTGAATGTCCGCAGGTTCCGTCTGGCCCTGATCCTGATCGCCAGCTTGCTGGCAGCCACGGTAACGGCATTTGCGGGCCCGATCTCCTTTGTGGGAATCGCCGTTCCCTTCCTGATCCGCAGGCTTCTCGGGACGGAACAGACCCGGATCACGATACCGGTGACCTTCTTCGGCGGAGGAGTCTTCTGCCTTCTGGCGGATATTCTGGCACGGAATCTTCTGGCGCCCACGGAGCTCTCCATCAGTGTGGTTACATCCATCCTGGGAGCGCCGGTGGTGATCGTAATGCTGATCCTGATGCAGAGGAGAAAGGCAGGTGGTGCCGCATGAGTAAAAAGACGGTGATGAACGGAGGAGCAGAGACCCCGGGCAGGGATCCTTCCCACGAAGCGGTACTCCTGGAAGCAAAGGATCTATGCATCGGTTACGGAAAGAAGACGGTCACGGAGAATGTGACATTTTCCTTACGGAGAGGAGAGATCCTCTGTCTCCTGGGGCCGAACGGCTGTGGGAAGAGTACGCTGCTCCGGACGCTGTCCGGTGCACAACCCGCACTTTCCGGAGAGATCCTGCTGGAGGGAGAACCCCTTTCTTCGTATGCACCGACCCGGAGGGCCACGCGCCTCAGCATCGTAACTACGGACAGGGAAGTAAAAGCGGAACTTACCTCACGGGAGGTGATCCTTCTCGGACGGTATCCGTACATGAACCTGCTGCTTACGGAACGGCCGGAGGACACTGAGATCCTGAACCGTTCCATGGAAATGACGGGAACCGCGGAACTTGCCGGAAAGCTGTATCGCACCCTGTCCGACGGACAGAAACAGAGGATCATGCTGGCGCGGGCACTCTGCCAGGATACACCGCTGATCCTTTTGGACGAACCGGCCTCCTTCCTGGATCTTTATCATCAGATCGAACTGATCCGAATGATGAAGGGGGCGGCGGAGCAGGGGAAGGCCATGGTCATCGCACTGCATGATACCAGACAGGCACGGGTGCTGGCGGACCGGATCCTGGCTTTTACGGGGGAAGGGCGAACCGTGACCGACCGTCCGGAAGTGATACTTAACGGAGAAAACATTCGGAAGATCTACGGACTTTCCGAGGCTCATATGGAGCCGGAATATGCACCGCTCTGGCAGGACAGGGACTGATCATTTCCCTGCCGGTTTGTGAAGAAAATAAAAATTCTCTTGCAAGTCAAAAAAAATCGGTGTATAGTGTGTGTCGTTTCAGGGTAAATGACCATATTTTGATTCGGGGGAACAAAATGGCTAAGAATCTGGTGATCGTGGAGTCGCCCGCAAAGGCGAAGACCATAAAGAAATATCTGGGTAAGAATTATGAGGTGATCGCGTCGGAGGGGCATGTGAGGGACCTCCCGAAGAGTGATATGGGTGTGGATATCGAGAATGATTTCGAACCTCACTATATTACGATCCGCGGAAAGGGAGACCTCTTAAAGACACTCAGGAAAGCAGCGTCCAAGGCGGATTACGTATATCTCGCAACCGACCCGGACCGCGAAGGAGAGGCGATCTCCTACCATCTGGCGATCGCACTCAAGCTTGAAAAAGGAAAATTCAAACGGATCACATTTAACGAGATCACGAAGAATGCGGTGAAGGAATCACTGAAGAACGCCCGTGACATCAATATGGATCTTGTGGATGCACAGCAGGCACGCCGTGTTCTGGATCGTCTGGTGGGTTACGGCATCAGTCCCCTGCTTTGGGAGAAAGTGCATAAGAGAGGACTTTCTGCAGGACGGGTGCAGTCGGTTGCACTGAAAATGATCAGTGACCGGGATCAGGAGATCGAGGATTTCATCCCGGAAGAATACTGGACCATCAGCGTAAGTCTGACGGTTCCCGGCCAGAAGAAGCCGGTATCCTTTAAATATGTCGGAGACATCCGGGAGGGTGCAGAGGCTGCAAAGATCGCGGAGACAGTGAAAAAGGGCAGCTTTGTAGTG
>JAFRWY010000038.1 GCA_017437905.1 Eubacterium sp. | reverse complement strand
TTATGCTCTTCTTCAAGAACTGAACTGAGTCAAGGGTATCACCCCAATGGGAATCCGTATGTAACGATTGGATGGGCAAATAAATATTGGATGCTTGGTGGTGGCTGGAATATTGATACAAATTATCCTACTGAACAGATGGGGGCAGACTCTGATCATAATTCAATTGTTACACTGAACGAATTATATACATATTCCAGTAATCCCTGCCCAGATCAGCACGTAGTTGTATATCCGAGTGATTGCAGTTTTACGATTTTTGCAAAATTGGATTAAAGGGGTGCGATTATGGTAAAACACTTTATAAGCGTATTATTGGTATGCGCCTTCATATTTATGATTGATCTGCCTTCTTTTGCAGCCCAGACTCAGAAGGATAAGGAGTATCGTATCCTTGTCCCAGCTTTTCCTTATACGTCAAGATTTGACATCAGTGATTTTTATGATCAGGGAATACTTAGGATTGGATGGGGATGTGGATTGGTCGTGTCACTTGCTGAAAGAGATCGAGATGCATCTGAAGCACCGCCCCAAGTGTTCGATGGCCTTAGAAGTGATGAGCAAATAATAATGGATGCATCTTGGGATGCTGTTCTGCCCGATGGATCTATAGCTGAGGCTCATCATGTGGATAAAGACGGAAATGCTTATTATAATATTCCATTTGAAATGACCGGAATCATGACTGTCAGAGCGTCTTTAGACGGAATTACAGTGGCTGAGTTTGACGTTACTGTGGTTAACACTTATGGAAAAGAGATTCCGATTCGTGGATGGGCAATCGATTATTCGGGAACGTACTATATTAAGGATAACGGTGAACTTGCCAGAGGATGGATTAAGACTGATGGGAAATGGTACTACTTTAATCAAGACGGAATCATGCAAACCGGCTGGCAGCATGTTGCTTATCATGGGAAATATGATTGGTACTATCTTAGTACAGAAACGGCTTCCTTGGGTAAAATGAAGACAGGTTGGCAAAAGATAGATGATACATGGTATTGTTTCAGAAAAGACGGAACACTGGCTTCGAATGAATGGTATCGTGGTTTTTGGGTAAGTAAGCACGGCACGTGGAAGTATCAGCAAAAGGGAAGATGGAAAAAGAATAAAAATGGCTGGTGGTTCGGAGATACTTCGGGTTGGTATGCAAAGAATCAGGAAATGAGGATTGATGGTGTACGTTACACTTTTGATGCAGAGGGATATTTGGTTGAGTGACTGCGAGATTTGATGTATTGACGGGAATATGGTTGTGGCTGATGGTTTTGATGCTTTGACTGAACTATGGTCGAGGTAGAGAGGAGAGGGAAAGTATGTTACATGCATTTACGAGAAACTACAATGATCTTTCAACGGAAGCGGGCTTCCAGTTTGAGTACTTCTGCGACTGCTGCGGAAACGGATTCAAGAGCTCTTTCATGGAATCCACAACCTATGGAAAACAGCAGAAGACCCGCAGATTCGGCGGACTGTCCGGTACCATCGGCGGTATCATGGGAAGCTTCGGGAGCGGTCTGGGCAGCAATATCGGACATGCGGTAGAACGTGGTGCCGACTTTGTGGGGGACCGTTTTGAGAATCAGTCACCGGAGTGGCGGAGAGAGCAGGAGCAGGCCTTTGACGAGGCACAGGCTGAGGTAAAGGGATTGTTCCGGAAATGCCCTGCCTGCAATAAATGGGTCTGCGAAACAGACTGCTGGAATGAAGAAGAGGGCCTTTGCGTAGAGTGCGCTCCGAGAGAAGCTGGCTATGTTGCACAGGCAAGAAACAGAGCCATGCGTCGGAATATCGATGAAGCGGCAGAGACTGCACAGGTATGGCAGGGTAAGTTGGAAACACGTACCACGGTCTGCCCGAACTGCGGCAAGCCGGCAGGTGCGGGAAAGTTCTGTAATGAATGCGGTGCGCCCCTCGGCAACCAGCGCTGCCCCAACTGTGGCGCGGAAGTGGCGCTGGGCGTAAAGTTCTGCGGTGAATGCGGGTCGCCCATGCAGAAATCCTATAAATGTGTAAACTGCGGTTATGACAATCCGCCGGGAACAAAGTTCTGCGGAGGCTGTGGAAACAAACTATAGAACACAGGCTGTTTCCTGCGCAGAGAATATGGTAAAAGATTCAGACGCCGGGGATGACAGAAGGTTGTTCCCGGTGTTTTCTTATATCGTTGTCATCCTGAGCGAAGCGTGGAATCTGGAAGGAAAGATCGGAAGCAGGAGAGATTCTTCGGCTGGCGCCACAGAATGACATGCCGGGTGTCATCCTGATCGAGGCGAAGGATCTGGAAGGAAGGATCGGAAGCCGAAGAATCTCAAGATGCGTATGGGGGGGAGAATATGAATTATAAAGCGGATTTTGATATACAGGCAGACGGTCTGCACATGGAGGATGCAAAGCTTTCCATCGAGAAAGAGGGGATCGGCTACGGAAAAGGACGGATCGACTTCTCCGAGGTGGCAGCACTGAAGCCCATGAATCACAGAGTCTATATCACTCTGCAGGACGGAAAGACGGCAGAGGTTTCCATGCTGGGCTTCTCCTTCGACGGCTTCTGGGAAGAACTGGTGAAAATGTTCGGAGCAAGAACAGGGGATTCTCTATTTATCGAGGAAGAAAAACTGATGGACTGCGAAGGGGAGTATGAACTGCCGGAAAGCAGCATCGCTCCGAGGGAAGCCGGAAGAGGCCGGGTGCAGCTTTATACGGACGCACTCTGTATCCTGCCGGTGAGCAGCCATGCGGTGCGTGTACCCCTCTGCTATACGGAAGATATCACATTGAACGGATATGTCCTCAGTATCCGTATGCGAACCGGAGAGATCTATACCGTCGGCCGGATGGGGTATGATACACAGCCCTTCGCGGAACGCTGTGTAAAGCAGGCAAAGAAGACGACGGAAGCCAGGGGGAAACTGCTGGGAGGCCTTAAGACCCAGGAACCCTTCACAGAGAAAGGCCTGTTCCGTACAGCCCAGACGGAAGAGTACTGGCTGTCCGCCTACGGTAAGAACTGCTGTGCCGTTGAACTCTTTACCAAAGACCAGGCGGCAACCTATCTTTACCGTTTCGAAGACAGAAAACTCTTCACCTTCCGGCTGGAGGAAGCCATGGAAGCAGTCGGAAGCCACCGGGAGATCATTTTCCTTGCTCCCGAAGAACTCGCCGACAAACCGTTGTACCGTATGGCCATCCACCGGTCCGAAGCGGTACGGTTCCTCCGCAGCTGTTCCGCAGGAAGGATCATCCATACGGCAGCTCATGGGGAGAAGTTGCGGGAGTTTTTGAATTCATAAACAATCATAACGGAAAGACGTGCAGAGTGTGAGAATCCTCTGCACGTCTTTTTGCTGTGATATAGGGCGGGCGCCCTGCCTGCACGAAGCCCCGCCGCTCTGCCGGTGTATGCTTTGCAGGAGGAACTGCGGGATGCCGCATCCCGTCCGGTTACGGATATGATCAAAAAGCCCCGGTTACATGCTGAAGCCGGTACTGCTTCGGAGTTGTGTGGTACAGCCTTCGAAAACACCGGATCAGGTGACTGCTGTCGGAGAATCCGGTTTCTTCGGCGATGGCGGAGAGATCGTGGTCCGTGAAGAGCAGCAGATTCTCGGCCTTGGTAAGGCGGATGAATTCGATATACTGCTTGCAGCTTTGTCCGTACTGCCGGTGAAACACCTTGGCAAAATAGGAATAACTCATATTGCACATTTTGGCCAGATCATCTACCTTCAGGGCTTCGTGGGAGTGACGGTCGATATAGATCGCCACATCCTGGATGGACAGGGTATCTGTTTCCGACGGCGGTTCTGTCTGGAGTGGAATGCCCCGCTGATACCAGGAACGCAGGATCTCCAGCAGAAGACCGGTGAGACGGGAGAATATGACGGTCAGATAACCGTAGGGACGCTGGCGGACTTCACGGATGATCTCTTCCATCAGCAGGTAAGTGGGTGTCTCCTTCGGATCCGCCGACCGGTCCCGTGTCAGATCCCGGGCAGGCTCTTGTTCTTTCCGGAAGCCAAAGTCATCGGGAGAAAAGAGAAGCGGCGGATATTCTTCCTTCATCAGGTTCCGAAAGAGAATATGCAGATTCGGAAGATATCCCTCCACAAGACGGATATGAGTGGCACTGTATTTGACACAGGTATACAGATAAGGATGATCACTGTCCCGAGAAATGGAGTGAACCACCTGGGGAGGGATCAGAAGAAGATCTCCGGCGGAAAGACAGTAGGAGACTCCGTTACAGATCACATGTACCGACCCTTCCAGAAGGTACAGCATCTCCACAAAATAGTGCCAGTGGGCCCCGACGGGAAGACGGGAGTTCTCCGGAGTGCAGTAGAAAGCCTCCACCGGTGAATTCAGACGGTCACTGTATTCGAATACTTCAGCCATTGAAAAACCTCCGAACAAGGAAAAGGATAGATTCGTTCTATTTTTTAATAATCAGATTATACCACATCGTATGGAAAACTGCTATCGTAATCATGTACTCTGCAGATGATGCGGATGACAATAAAAAAGAGGTTACAACGATTTTCGGGAGTCGCTGCGGATGAATCAGGGATCCGGCAGGAACTTCGGGAAGCCTTATGGTGACAGGATAATGGGAAGAAGAGTAAACAATAAGAAAAACAAGTGGGGGAAATATCCGCTTACCCGTATGGGCTGGATCTGGGAGAATACCCGTGGTGCCCATGGGCTGTATATGATCGCCATGCTGGGAACCGTGGTCAATAATATCATGCAGCTCACGGTTCCTTTCATATCCGGAAAACTGGTGGATACCTTTCTTACGGGGGAGGATGCGGCGGAAAACCTGAATACCAGGATGGATCTTTTTTACGGTCTGCTCATCGCCATGGTGGGACTGACCCTTCTTCGCGTGATCATCATTTACGGGGATTGTATGGCATATGAATATGTGTCCCAGAAGGCGCTTTTCCGGATCAGGAATTATCTCTATGACAAGATACAGCGGCAGGATATGACATTCTACAGTACCTACCGGACGGGAGATCTGATGACACGTGTGACCGGGGATCTGGATGCGGTGCGGCACATGATCGCGTGGGTGATACGTGTTCTGATCGAATGCTTCTCTTTGTTCGGAGCGGCAGCCATTTTCTTCTTTACGATCAATTGGAAGATGGCGTTGTCGCTGCTGGCCATCGCGCCCTTTGTGTTCCTTGTGATCGTCCGGTTCAAGAAGGCTGTGGCACCGAAGCATGCGCAGCTTCGGGAACGGCTGGCCGAAATGAACACGGTGGCACAGGAGAACATCGCCGGAAACCGGGTGGTCAAGGCCTTTGCCCGGGAATCTCATGAGATAGAAAAGTTTGATCAGTCAAATGTGGCTTACCGGGATACCAATAAGTTGACAGGTCTGGTCTGGATCCATTTCTATCCTTATGTGGAAAGCTTTGCGAATCTGCTTCCGGTCACCATGCTGCTGGTGGGGGGACTCTTCCTGATCCACGGGGAACTGACCATGGGCGAATACGTTGCCATAGCAGGACTGATCTGGGCGATCGCCAACCCCATGCGGATGATGGGCAATATCATGAATGAATTCCAGCGGTTCCACGCTGCCTCATATAAGGTAATGGAGATTTATTATTCCGAACCGAAGATCCGTGACGTGGAGGATGCCATTCCCGTAAAGGACAGGCTGCAGGGGGAGATCACATTTGACCATGTGTCCTTCCGGTATCCGGACGGGAAGTATCCGGTGCTGAAGGATGTATCCTTTACGGTTCGTCCCGGAGAAACCGTTGCGATCATGGGGGAGACCGGCTGTGGGAAGACATCCCTGATCCAGTTGATCCCCAGGTTCTTTGAACCGACAAAGGGAGAGGTGCGGATCGATGGCGTGCCGGTACAGAAGTATCAGCTGGAGGGCCTCAGAAAGAATATCGGTCTTGCAACCCAGGATGTTCTCCTTTATTCGGATTCCATTGAAGGAAATATCGCTTACGGCGATATACATATCCGGAAGGAAGAGGTTGTCCGTTTTGCGAGATATTCGGCTGCGGATGAATTCATTTCGGAAATGCCGGAGGGATATGATACCATCGTCGGTGAGCGGGGCGTGGGTCTTTCCGGAGGTCAGAAGCAGCGGCTGTCCCTGGCCAGAGCGCTGGCTGTCCGTCCGGCGATCCTGATCCTGGACGATACGACCTCCGCAGTGGATCTGGAGACGGAACGGCAGATCCAGGAATCCCTTAAGAATCTGGATTTTCAGACCACGAAACTGATCATCGCACAGCTTGTATCCACGGCGAAGATCGCGGATCGCATCATCATTCTGAAGGACGGAAAGATCCTGGAAGAGGGAAATCATGCGGAACTGGCCTCCGGCGGAGGGTATTATGCCGAACTGGTACAGCTGCAAGAGGGATAAGAGTTATGGCAAGAAATACATACAAGGTAGATGAAACACTGGAGCAGCCTTTTCAGGTAAAGCATCTGCTCCGCGCATCCTCTTATATCAAAAAATGGAAGAAACCGATGCTGATCGCTCTGGTTCTGAGCGGACTCGGCGGAGCCTTCGGATATCTGGCACCCATGGTGATCCAGTATGCGCTGGACCATGCGGTACCGGAGAAGAATACCCGGATGCTCCTGCTTCTGGTATCCGTTCTGGCAGCAGTGTACCTGGTCAGCGTGATATTTACCACGATCCGGAGCAGGATCATGGTGCATGTGAGCCAGGAGATCATCTATGATATCCGTAAGGATCTTTTTGCACATCTGCAGGAGCTTCCCTTCCGGTATTACGATGACCGTCCCCACGGGAAGATCCTGATCCGTGTTGTAAACTATGTGAATTCGGTTTCCGACATGCTGTCAAACGGTCTGATCAATATCGTTCTTGAAGGATTTAACCTGATCTTTATCACGTTATTCATGTTTCTGGTGGATGTGCAGCTGGCATTGGTTGTTATGTGCGGAGTTCCGGTCCTTACAGTGTTCATGCTGTGGGTGAAGAATAAACAACGGAAAGCCTGGCAGGCAGTATCGAATAAGAATTCCAATCTGAATGCCTATCTGCAGGAGAATATCGTGGGTGCCAGGATCACACAGATCTTTGCAAGAGAGAAGGAAAACCAGAAGACCTTCGAGGAGCTGTCGGATGATTGCAGGAAGACATGGAATACGGCGGTGCGTTATTCGAATCTGGTATGGCCGGGAATCGATACGATCTCTGTCTTTGTCCGTGCTGCTATCTTCCTGTTCGGCCTGGTGTTCTTCGGACAGGGAAGTAAATCCCTGGGAACCATTGTGGCGGTTTCCAGTTACGCCTCCTTCTTCTGGCAGCCCATCATGAACCTGGGAAATATATTTAATAACTTTATCAATAACATAGCCTATCTGGAGCGTATCTTTGAAACCATCGATGAACCGGTGGATATTCAGGATAAGGAGGGAGCGGTGGAAATGCCGCCAATCCGCGGCAGAGTCACCTTTGACCACGTGACATTTTCCTATGAAGAAGGAACGGACGTCCTTCAGGATGTATCCTTCACGGTGGAGCCGGGGGAGAGTGTGGCGCTGGTGGGACGACCGGTGCCGGAAAAAGCACCATCGTGAATCTGCTGTCCCGGTTTTACGACGTGGGACAGGGAAGCGTATCCATCGACGGTATGGATGTGCGGGATGTGACACTGCAATCTCTCCGGTCTCAGATGGGGATCATGATGCAGGACAGTTTTATTTTTTCCGGAACCATCGAGGATAATATCCGATATGGACGGCTGGATGCGGATGCAGAGGAGATAAAGAAGGTGGCGAAAACCGTCTGTGCAGATGATTTTATACGTTATCTGCCGGATGGTTACCGGACGGAGGTGAAGGAACGGGGCTCCACCCTCAGCGAGGGGCAGCGGCAGCTTATATCCTTTGCAAGAACGCTGCTTTCCGATCCGTCCATCCTTATCCTGGATGAAGCCACATCCAGTATCGATGTGAAGACGGAGCGCGCGCTGCAGAAGGGACTGGATGCCATGCTTAAGGGGCGGACATCCTTCATTATCGCACACCGTCTTTCCACCATACGGAAATGCGATAAGATCATGTATATAGACCATGGGGGTATCCTGGAGTGCGGAACGCACCGGGAGCTGATGGAGAAGAAGGGATATTATTACCGGCTGACCACAGCCCAGACCGCGTGAGTCGATCCGACAGAGTGTCCTGCAACGCTTCATTCTGTCATCCGACGGGGGCAAAAGGGAAAGGGCAGCTGTGCAGGTGCACGCCTTCGACCTTCTGCCCCTGTTATATTATGGTTGTGGTTTACGACCGGTTTGTGCTATAATACGTTTTTGTATAATCTCTTTGGAGGATAAAACAAATGGCAAAGTATAACCATAAGCTGATCGAGGCAAAATGGACAAAGAAATGGGAGG
>JAFRWY010000037.1 GCA_017437905.1 Eubacterium sp. | reverse complement strand
TGGACTATACCTGTCTCCTATGGGATGCTGATATGAGAAACGAGAATGGGAAATGGCACTTTTATCGGTTCAATGGACAGACAAAATGGATTGAACAAACGGGAACCACTGAAAGCAGACAGGAACAGATTAAATATATGCTGAATGCATATCGTGTCCTACTGACACGAGCCCGAGCAGGAATGGTCATCTGTGTTCCGGTGGGAAACCCTAATAAGACGACAACCGGTTTCTGGGAAGACAGTACGCGCCTCCCAGCGTATTACGATGGGACTTATCAATACCTTAAGAGTATTGGCATTGATGAAATATAAAGGGTAAAGGACAGATGAGTGCAAGCACTGCACTATAACTTTTATCATTTTCCTGAGAGGGCTCAATGCAGACATGATATATGAACCGCTAACCCTCAACCCCCCCCTAGGAGAATTACTTAAATCACATGATACCAATCAAAATCTATTACTATTATGATTTCACCAACACCGACCGATTCTGCCGCGAGCTCGAGAGGCGTTTTCGGGAAACCGGGCATGAGCGGCCGCTCGAATTCGTTGAGTGGAACTGCTATCATGAAGAGCCCGGCAGGGACGGGGACATCTTCATCTATGATGCCGTTGCCCTTACGGCATTGGTGGATAAGGGCTATCTTCACCAGCTTCCGGAGATCATTGATACTTCGCGGATATTCAGCTGGACCGTCGACAAGAGCAAGGTCAGGAAGAAAACGTACGGAATCCCGGTGATGACCTGCAGCAACGCCTTGATCTGCAGGAGGAAAGATGACCGGAACATTCGCAACATCTTTGACCTTCATGAGAGAACCGCGATTCCCATGAAATCGATGCTGATGAATTACTATATTCAGGCGTTTTGCAATTATCAGAACGATTCGGTTGTTAAGGTATTCAGGCATCTGACGGAACTCATGGGCGGCAGGGAGTATCTGGCCGGGTCTTCGTTGAGTGAATACGACGGGGTGAGGCGATTCCTTTCCGGGGAGTGCAAGTATTTTCTGGGATTTACGGAGAGCCTTCGGCTGTTTGAGCCGGACGATTATGTCGTGAGATTTGCAAACTTCTCAGAGTATGACGAGGATCAGATGCCGCTGTTCATGACGGACCTGGCCTCGATGGGCAATCATGTCCGGGAGGAGAAGCTTCTGGACTGTATCGATCTGCTGGAGATTATGACGGAGGAAGAATTCGTCTATCGACTGTGCGTGGAGGATGGCAGGCTGCAGTACATGCTTCCGACACACACGGGTGTCTACGGAAGGCTGGCGGAATTGGATCCTCTGTACGGGGAACTGTATACGATGCTTCTGCCGGAGGAAAACGGGGTGATCCGGTATGGAAAAACCTTCTATGAGGACTTCTACAAGAGGAGCGATGAGATGCTGGAACTGCTGAAGCTCACGGAGTGAAGCCATCAGGCATGACGGCCGGTGATGCGGCGCTGATCATGCCGCTCCTCATCACGCACTGGAAAGCGAAATAACCGTGGGAAGAGGCCTTCTGCCCACACCGAAAGGGATGATACGATGACAAATGAAATGGATTTCACCATGCAGTACAGCCACATCACCAACCTTCTCCTTGAGAAGTATGCCCGTTCCAAACCGGGCGGGAACATCATCCTCTCGCCGTTCTCGGTGATCATGATGCTTGGGATTGCCGCGGCGTCGACCGCGGGCGAGACCAGGGAGGAGATCGTGCGCGCGATCGGGGGCGGCTTGTCTGCGGAGGAGCTGCGGGAGGTGCTTCGCGGGCTGCAGAAGGAGATCGGCGGCAGCGGGGTGCTGACGAGCGCAAATGCGGTCTGCGTGAAGGAGGAGATCCGGGCGTCGATCGCGGAAGGGTATGAGGAGCGGCTGGCGGAGGATT
>JAFRWY010000036.1 GCA_017437905.1 Eubacterium sp. | reverse complement strand
GCAACGGTATAGCCCACGCTTGTCGGAAGACCTGTTGCGGTCTTCGACTCGGTATCCTTCAGGGTGAAGGTTGCCACACCATTGGTGAATGTCATTCCACCATAGGTTCCGCTGATGGTCGTATCATCCAGGGTTACGGTGAAGCTGAAATTCTTTGTCTTATCCGCTGCCGTTGAACTTACTACCGTCTTGGTAACTGTGAGGTCTCCGGTCTTTCTTGTGTTGGTAAACTCTGCCGTTGCGGCTGTATCACTGATGGATCCGGTATCTCCGGTCTTGCTTGTTGTGAAGTTTGTTTCTTCTGTCTCTGCAACGGTATAGGTCACACCCTTCGGAAGGCCTACTGCACTCTTGGTCTCGCCGCCCTTCAGGTTGAAGGTTGCAACGCCGTCGATAAAGGTCACATCACCGTATGTGCCGTTAATTGATGTGTCACCCAGGGTTACGGTAAAGCCAAAGCTCTGATCTGCATCTGCGGCCAGGTCACTGACAAGCACCTTGCTGACATTAAGATCACCAACTGCTTTTGCCGTATTCGTTATATTGAAGGTAAATGTTCCTCCAACCCCCGGATTCGGGCAATCTCTGTCATAGCTCACGGAAGCAGCATCCGGTGCAGTTCCATTTACCGATATCTCCACGACACGGTAATCCACGGCTACATATTCATCGCCGACATTTGCCGGCAGGGATTCCGGAACCGTTGCCGGTACATCGGCAAACGTTGCTTTCCATTGATTTCCCGCATTCAGGGTTACCGTCCATGGGTTCTCTGCTGAATATGCGTCTTCCCAGTCTGCTCCGTTCTTTTTCCGGATAATGTCGCTATAGCTGCCGTCACCGATCTTCTGCTGGAGTTTTACAATCACGTTATCTGAAGCATGATTTGCATTTCCGTTTGACCACGTCTTGTTGACGACGACGTCTGCACCAAGCTCATCTCTGACCAGCATGGTGTCCCCGCTATGATAGATAAAATTATCATAATCCGTTGTACCATCCTCGGTAATCGAAAAAGCATAATCAACACCTGATAATTTATAACCTTCAGGAGCCTTGATCTCCCGCAAATAATATCTGGTATCTGCAACTAAGGACCATCCGTCCACGGTATGATCACCGTATACCGTTGCTATGCCCTTCTCATCTCCAACGCTTCCGGTAATGAAGATCAGATTATTTCCGTCAGGATCCGTCAACGGATCTTTGTTCTCATCCAAAAGCTGGAATACTGCATTCGGAAGTCGTTTGGTCATATTCCCGTCTTCACATTTCATGATATGGATCATAGGAACATCAGCGCGACCACTACCCGAATTTGTATACTCCGCAGTTCTGGATACGGTTTCTCCGAATTCCCCGGTATCGCCTCTGAACAATTCCACCTTGTTGGAGATCGGTATTGATAATGATGCTCCACTTTCCGGCAGTTTCGACATCATAACCTTCGCTCTGTAGGTAATGGTGAGGGCGACGCCATCCGGGACATTGAAAACAAGGTCATACCCTGTCATATTCCAGGTAACATCATCTCTGGCAGGACTAACATTAATGGATTGCAGATCCACACTGAGATTATTCACCGTATCCACGATCCGCATGTCATCCCCGTTATTCATCATCATACCGGAAGGATTAACATTGATACGGAAATCCGCAAAAATATCTTCATCCGTTTTTTTGAGATCAGCAGTCAGGATCTCCTTTGATAAGGCATCATAGGTGAATTCTGTCTCTGCGGTAAATGGCATTCCTTCCCATTCTGCCGTATTCTGAATGGTGTATTTCCCGTTTTCTACCGCCGCAGCCATTTCGTTCAGCGTATAAAGTGCCGTTTTGTTCTTGACTGTCAGGTAGTATTCCAGTCTGTAGCGATCATAGAAACCGGTAGGGCTCGATGCATCATGGGGCATGGTCTCTGCCGAAGTTGTAAATTTCAAGCCTGTCGGTGTATAAATGAAGGCCACCGTGTTATTGGACTTATTTCCTTGATAATCGATGCTTCCACCACAAATATGCCATGCAGTATTATACTGCATCATGTTTGCATCAAAATATGGTTCTAAAAGAGTTGTATCATATGTATCCTCGATCTCATTCACATCAGAAGTTACATTTGACAAAACTATCTCATATTTGTAGATCGGAAGTTCTGTTCCATCAACAGTTCTGGTACCTGAAGGGGATACCGTTTTGGCAATGGATGGAGTTTCTACCGTAGCTGAGGCTGATGTGGTTTTTTCCGAATTGTTCGCCGTCAGCTTTACGGTATTATTATGTGTTTTCATCCATGAATTTTTTTTGCTCGCCTCAAGACGGTCCGGATTGATCTCGGTCTTTAAGCTGATCTCAACCGTTCTTGCTTCTGCAAGAAGACCCGGAGTGGTTTTTGCATTGTCCTTGTAAAATGTTATGACCTTATTTTCACCATTATCGGAAATCACATATGACTCTTCTGCCAAAAGTCCTGTAATTGAAATAGAACCATCTTTTACATGCTCAAACAATTGATGATTGTCTACCCAAATATTATTCTCGATAATATCTTCCACAACAGCTTTATTCAGCCCGTCTTCCGGAACATTAAAAGATATCTTCCAGGAGATCTCCATATTATCAAGATCAACATTCTCAAGCTCTTTTTTTAGGATCACTTCCCCACCGATGGGATTAAGACTCTTTCCTCCGGAAGCGCCCTTACCGGAACTGGTAGTTACATTATTCGTGACATTGAACGAAGAGGTCTGACCCTCTGAATTCACCTCGGTCCTGTATTTTATCAGGTACTTATATGCCGGATCGGTATCAGGGATCTTATATGCCCAGGAAGAGTCTGATTTTGATAAGAGAGAATCCCAGGATACACTCTCCGTACCTACCAACTGGTTTGACGCATCGTATCTCTCAATCGTCAGACCATCTTCGGCATATTTCATTATTCCTGACGAACCGTCCGGTATCGTATCCGTGATCGTTGTCCCGCCCATAGATACCACAGGATTCTCATTGGCTGTGATCGTCCAATCCACATAGTATTTCTTGTTCGCAGCATCCGTAACAGCTATCTGGCCTTCGCTTTTGGCAATGGAAGGGGTATAATCGATGTTTGTTTTTACCGTAGCCGTGTCTCCGTCCGGATCGCCGTCGCTTTTAACACTTACATCATTTTGGGCGAAGCCGGAATACTTTCCATCCACTGAGGTGAGGCTGGAAACATCCACATCCGCTGAATATGTGAAGGTGATGATCTCATCATTCTTCATTTCGGGGATCGTGTAATTGAGCTCATTTCCACTTATTCCACCGGACACCGAAACCGGATTTCCCGTAGAGGATGTCACATTCAGACTTGATACATCCAATGAGACAAGTCCAGCCGGACTGCCGGCAATCCTGTCATGCAATGTCACATTTTCGCTTTTCCCGGTTGACTTAACGGAAACCGTGTAGTTGATCTTTCCGTTATCTTTATCAAAGACTGCTGACTTAGCTGTTTCAACAGAATTGGAAGTATCCAGGTATATTTCCTTTTCCAGTTCATCCGTAAACTTGATCGATGTGGTGTTATCACCGTTCACGCCGAATCTGCCCGTCACATTGAACCCAAACGACGCAAACGCTGAAGCGTTCAGTTTGTCAAAATTCGGATCAGACGCATTAAAAGCAACTGTCATTACCCCATTGGCAATGGAGTACCTGTTATCCCGGACAACATAATTCGTATTATTGAAATTAACAGTGATGTTAAAAAGCCCCTTATTGATGTCGTCCGCGACCACCCCTTGCGGGAATGTATATGTCATCGAAGAACCATCACTGGGAAACTGAATACTATTATCTGGACCTGTATATGTTTCTTTAAAATTGAACTTGATCTGGTAGGGTTCGCCGGGGGATACCAGATATTGTCCCAAGTCATTTTTCGGTGCCTGGATATTAACATCCGTGATGAAATCGTTCAGATTCGTACTGACTGCATCCGTCACATTAAGGAGATATTTCGTTCCGTCCGAGAGCTTTACCGTCAGCATCTCATCACTGGAAAAAGGAGCAAGGCTTGTAAGCAGCCAGTCCCCTGCCTGCTGTTCGACCTTCAGAAGAGAATCGTCCGTAAATGTTACCTCGATAACATCTGCCACGGATGCATCGATGCCAAGGACAGTAAAAAGCTCTGACAGAAGCATATCGGTGCTGCCGGGCATGGAAAATGTATACCCATCATAAGTGAAATCCACGGTATAGATAAATCCATACACGGAGAAAGAATCTGTATCAAAAGAAATCCCGCTCACTGTCTCTCCTGAGCGATCCGTCCCTACCGGAACCTCTTCCATACCGGACTCTGCGAAATGTACCATCGTTGTATCCGCCGGATCCGATACTTCAACCGGCTGATCAAAATGGATATCCACCTTTACAGGAGCGGCGGGTTCCACCTCTTCTCCATCGGAATTCAGAATCGTGATATCCACAAAGAATCCCTCTTTGTTCTTCTCTGCGGTATCACCCAGTCCGTCCATAACGCGATTCAGGTAATCTTCGTACTCATCCGTTCCCTGAATCAGTTTTCTGGCCTGAAGAGAACTCCCTTCCGGAATCCCGGCTTCTCCCGTATAGTACAGCTTCACGCTGAAGCCGGTACCATCAAAGGTAAGCACATCCCGTTCGGATGTCCCTTCTTCCTCTGACGCATTTCCTTCTGCGCGAGACTGAATACTGCTCGATCCCGCACCCGGAAGAACTAAGGATATAATCATCAGTATCGCCATCACAAAAGCAAGTATCCTTCTTCTTTTCCTCATACATTTCTCCTCTTCTCTTCACTTTATCTCTGCGTCCAAAAAAGAAACACGCCGCAAATTAGTGTATAGATAATAATAGTATATCATTTTTCCGGCCGTCAGACAATAAATATTATGTAAATCTTTTCCCCTCCTTTTCCAACAGAAGGAAGCATAAGAAAAGCCCGGCAAAGAAGCATCTTCTTTGTCAGGCCTCAGATAACCTGCAAAAACAACGACAGGGACGGGTTCTGATCATTGCTCGCGAACAAGAAGCATCCCTGCTGTCATATTTTAATATCTGTACTTATTCAATGCATACACCGCCAGGGCAAAGGTAAGCCCGATCAGTACTTCGGAATCGTTGTCGAGTTCCAGGATGTAGGTGTCTGCCATGGACAGCGCCTGTCCCGGGATCATGTACTTCTCGCATCGAACACGCATGATGGGAAGCGCTCCGCGGTAAACCACGTAATTCCACATCACGGCATCCCCTACGATCTCCCAACCCTCCTCATAATCCACGATGTACCGCTGCTGACGGGACATGGGGTCGCGCTCGATGGTCCCGAACTTGTCGCGGGCTGCGAACTCGAAACGCTTGGAACCCAGTCTGTCATATTTCTCCTGAACATAGGCACACTCGGAAATCGTTTCCGCAAGAAAAATCTTGATCCGGTGGCCGGTGGCGATGAAATCATCCTTTGTGTAATACACCTGCTTACCGCGATCGTTAAAGACCTTGACGGTATCATAATCCTCAAGATCCTGTGCCTTGATATAAAGTCTTGCCATAGTTTAATCTCCCCAATTTCTGAAGCCCTGCGGCCCTTTCCAAACTCCACTTCTTATTGTACCAAGATAGAGGTCATATTTCAATCATTTTGTCCGCGATCCTCTGCCCGTGATTCGTCTGCAGGCCTCTACTCGTGATTCGTCCGGGGGCCATCATACTCCGTGTAGGGAACATCCGGCTCAAATACGAAATCATGCCATGCCCCCCGCTCTTCCACCGGCGGGAACTCCATGTAATCACCGTACCAGTCCCGAAGGATCTCGTCATAACCGGCGGGAGCAGGCATCTTCATGAACTCATAATCCAGCCAGACCGTCTTCCTGTAACACTCCTTACGATTGGCATAATCCTTACCGAACTTGAACGGGAAGCAGGAACAATCCACATAATCGCAGTCCTTCCACCTGTATTTTGCAGCCAGTCCGTTCACCTTCTTGTAGGACTTTACCGGATCATAAGGAACAAATGGCATGTGCAGAACCTTATGGGCGGTTCTGGTGAGCTTGCTGGGATTGATATTGAAGACGTAAGCATGAGCAAGCACATTTCTGGTCTGATTCGCTGCCAGAAGTGCCTTCCGCTTCAGTCCCGGCTTCGGCACGCCATCCAACGGATAGATGTCGATATAGATCCCGTTGTTGCACCGGTTGTCCGGGGATACCAGGATTCCTGTGGTTCGGCTGTTTCTCAGCCGCGCGAAGGAGCTGTAATAATCCTGATCATTTTGGGTGGTCTGCAGGAAGTAAGGTTCCCTGAATTCATTCTGCAGGCGGATCAGCTTCTGATAGTCCGCCCGCGGAAGCATGATATCAAAATCATCATCCCAGGGAATGAAGCCCTTATGCCGCACGGCTCCGATCAGAGTGCCGTAGGCGATCCAATAACGAAGATGGTGCTTCTCACACACTTCGCTGACTGCGCGGAAGAGATCCATCTCGATGGCCCATACCTTCTTCATGTGAGTAGGGACCTCATAGTCACAACGCACCTCCGGTTCCAGAAATCCCTCGGGAAGGAATCCGTTAGCCTGTAATCTTTCACATTCTGTCATGGTTCATATCCTTTCATTGATTCTGATCTTATTCTGCAACATCGCACATTCGGGCTGTGCCGGAGATTCATCCGCCCCAGTATCGGCGTAAGCAGGCAGGAATCCCATCCGGTTTTGAACAGCCGTACAGACATATGTCAGCCAGCTTAAGCCGGGCGATCTCCATCTCTGCCTCGGTTTTGAGCAGCCGTACCGGCATATGTCCGCAGTATTCCTCACCGTAAGAAACGGTTCAGGATGGCATGATCAGATATACTCTCCTGCCGTGATCCGGAAGGTGGATCCGGTCATCATGGAACTGGCATCACTGAAGAGATACACCAATGCCTCCACATAATCACTTCGCTCGCACATACGGCCCATGGGCAACACCTCCGCTGCCCGCTGCCGGAGCTCCGCCTCGGTTTCACCCAGAGAATTCCGAAGGGATACCTCTCCCTCCGTAGGTGTCCAGCCCAGGGTCAGATAGTTGCAGCGGATCATTTCAGAAGCATACTGATGAGCGATATGCTCCATCAGGGTTCGCAGGACCCCTTTGCTGCAGGCGTAGGCTGCCCTGTCCTTCTGTCCTCCCCAGGCGTGGGCAGAACCGGTAAGAACGATGCTTCCGCCTCCGTTCATCCGCATATATTTCACTGCCTGCTGGCAGCAGAAAAAAGCAGCCTTGAAATTCACATCCATAACCCAGTCAAAGGTCTCTTCATCGCAGGTGTCCAGCGGAGACACCGGAGTCACGCCTGCGTAATTAAAGAAGCCGTCGATCTTCCCGTACTTCTGATACGCTTCATCAAAAAGCTTCCTGCAGTCGTCCACCTTCAGAAGATCCGTATGTACGAAAATGGCATCGGATCCGTAGGTTCTGATATTCTTGACGATCTTCTTGCCGGCTTTCTCATCGCGTCCGCCGATAACGATCTTGGCGCCTTCCTGACCGCAGACCTCCGCCACAGCCCGGCCAACGCCCTTGGTACCGCCGGAGATCACGATGACCTTATCCTTTAATCTATTCTCTGACATATATTATCCTCTATACTGCTATGACTTGTGTGACAGGATTCTTCGCTTAACTCAGAGCAACCGGCGATTCTGTCATTCCATTGCACACAACGGACTCAGAATGACCGATGATTCTGTCATTCTGTCGCGCACACCCGGCTCAGTATGACCGGTGACTCCGACCTACAGCCCAAGTGCCTTGTCTACATCAAATCCCTTCAGGCACATATCTTCACCGGCTTCATTGTATACATGCACGGTGGCCATATAATGCTTCAGCCGCTCAGCCAGCTGCTCCCTGGTGTCACATACCAGATACAGCCGTGTCAGCACCTGCTTCTCATTTCCGATCCACTCATGAAGCACGGTATCCCCCTCATGCAGACGCTGGATATTGTCGATGGCGCAGGGATCCTTCTCCCATGCATCCAGGCCTTCGATCTTCGCGATCTTGCCTTCCTTCAGGAGAAACCAGAGGGTTGCCGCGCTCTTGCCCCGAAGATAGGTGTCATCATCCTTCGCCAAATCCACACTGCCCTCGGATCCGGTAAGTGCGAAACGGATCAGCATCTCCCGCTGATCAAAGCCGTGGATGGCCTTCATCAGAAGATGCGGAGCCTCACCCTGGAGACGGAAGCCCGTATCATATACATAGAATTCCCCATTTTCAAAGAAACCGGACAGCATGAGGATACCGTTTTTGATACCGATCTCCTTGAACATCCGCACTGCATTTTCGTGCATCCGGCTGAAATAAGCATCCAGATGCTTCGACGGATAGGTCCCGCCCAGGCACACCCGGGACAACCCCGGCTGCTCATCGGTGGTGTACCGGTCGTAGATACAGGACGCTGAGCAATAGCCGTCCTTAAAGGTATAGTACATGCCCATGTCCTCACACTGCATGTATTTCTCAACGATGAAACGCTTCTTATGGGACGCCTCCAGTGCCACACGGACGCCTTCCCGCAGCTCCTCCTCATTGTAGGCTACGGTCATGCCCACGCCGCCGCCATTATCCACCGGCTTCACCATAACGGGATAAACGATCTTGTCCAGATCCTCCTGCTTCATATCCGCGTCCAAATAGAACTCCGGGATACCATGAACACCATAACGCTCGCAGGTAGCCTTGAACACATCCTTAAATGCAAAGACATCCACGATCTGCTGCGTAGCATAGCAGGGCAGGTTCAGGGCTTCGCAGACCTTACAGTAGGATGGGACCAGAATATCGGCCACGCCCACCAGAACGCCGTCCACCTTCTCCTCATTCGCCAGTGCCACCAGGCCCGGCACATCCATACCGTCCACATCATAGGCCTTCCATGCTGCCTTCTTCGCCGGGTCCGTATGACGTCCCGAAGAGACGATGGTCTTCACACCCATGTTATTCGCCATCTCAACCAGCGGTGTGGTCTCCGGATTGCCTCCGAGGATCAGCAGCTTCTTTCCTTCAAATTCGCGTTCCATAGTATTCCTCCATAAAATATATCAAGCTATAGTCACCGTCCCCTGCAGGAAGCCCGAGTGACCGTTTCGCTCTTATCGATTCATCTGTCATGGGATCCGCTGTATGCCCGGGCGGATGCATGATTACTTCCGCTACAGCCATCACTGAATCCTTCGCATTGCGCGGATATCGGTTTCCGCCTTACAACACGATCCCCTCACCCAGCTGCATCAGATAGCAGGGAAGGTTCTTCTCCCGCATGATATCATAGAACTTTCCCGGATCTCCGTGATGACTTGCAAACATACCGTAATGGCACGGTATGGTCATTCTGGGACAGAGCAGCTCTGCCAGCTGCGGAAGTTCTTCCTCATTCATATTTCCGTAGGCTCCGTTGATGGGGCCGATCAGCACATCCAGATCCCGTGGAAGAGAGATCGCCCTGTCCAGCCGAAGGCAGGTGTCCCCGGTTTCATAAACCTTCTTTCCATCAACGGTTACGATCACTCCTACCGCATCCGGGGCACCGGTTCCATGATCACAATCCACGAAATCGATCCGGAAATCACCTATGGTCATACAATCCTTCGGTGCCACATAGGTGATCTGGTCGCCGTAATACTCCAGCCCGTCCTTCTCCACCAGCTTTCTGCAATCCACAGAGCAGAGCAGCCTGGTCCTGTGATTTGCGATCAGGGCGGGAACAGCATCCACATCAAAATGATCCAGATGGGGATGGGTGCAGATCACCACATCAAATTCCAGTTCTTCCGGAAGCAGCACCTGGGGCAGCAGACGCCGATATCCATGATGACCCTCCAGACGCTCTACACATTCCGACAGGTAGAGATCGATGGCCAGGAGTTCACCAGCTGCACTCTTAATGATATAACCGGCCTGTCCTGCCGAGAAGAGAACCGTCTTCCCCCGGGGTGCCGTAAGTATCCGTTCCGCTAATCGTAACATATGTCTTCCTCCTCTGGTGTTGAGGTTTCGGGATAACTGTCAGATCCCGTCAGATTCTATCATTTCGCTCCGTCAGGCGTGGGATCCGTTCCGTCTGGCGTGGAATCCGTTCCGTCTGGCGTGGAATCCGCTCCGTCAGGCGTGGGATCCGTTCCGTCTGGCGTGGAAATTCGATCCGTCAGGCGTGGGAATTCGATCCGTACAGGAACCTCCGGATCAATGAATATCTGGCCGGTTCCGTGGTGGGTACGGATACCGTAAGGATCCGTCTCCGATTCACACCGAATTCCGCCAACCGGCGGATCATACGTCCTGAAAAATCCGTATCCACGGATGCAATCAGGACAAAGTCAAAATCGATCTCACGAATCTGCTCGATGGGATCCACATCCATGCAGCATCGCCGGTATTCCCAATAATCATCATCCACCCAGCCGACAACCTTGCAGTGTCCGGTCTCCCGAAAGCGGTTCACCAGCTGTTGTCCGAAGGTGCCCGCACTGCAGATCACCACCTTCTTACCAAAGTATGCCTTGTCATAGGTGGAATAATCATCCTCCGGCAGACGTCCGCCGGAACGCATGATGCAGATCGACAGCACAAAATCCGTGATCTGCTGCTCCAACCTGAGGTCCGCAAAACTGTCAGTTCCTGCAACGTCACCGTATTTCGCTTCCTTTTCCGGAGCCTCTGCAGAATCCTTCTTCTCCACCTGATCCTTCCACCGGATCATATACTCGTAAAGAAATTTCAGCTTCCCAAGCTCGTCAAAGAATCCGGTGGTCTGCTTCAGCATACTGTCTTCCCGCTGCCGGTAATGATAGTCCGTATATTCTGTCACTGCCACCTTCCTGCATTTCAGGAGGGCCGGATAAGTAACCGCCGCATCCTCCCCGATGGAAATCCTGTCATCCACCGCCATCTGCGGCTCATATAACACTTCTCTTCGAAACAGTTTATTCCACACATAGGTTGTGATGCCGGGTCTGTAATAACTGCCGTAGGACAGCATGCTGCTCCACAGCTTACGAAGCTTTTCTCCTTCATACACCCCGGCAGGGATGGCATTTACCAGCTGTACTGCCTGGTCAAAAAGCACGCGAGTCTGACCGGCACAGACCATGTCCGCCCCGGTGGATACCATAGAATTATATAATTTCTCGATAAATGCAGGGCCGATCCAGTCATCTCCGTCTACACAGGATATGATACTCCCCGTGGACGCCGCAAGTCCTGCTTTCCGGGCGGACACCAGACCACCGTTCTCCTTATGAATCACTCGGATCCGCGCATCCTTTGATGCATAAAGATCCAGGATTTCCGCAGAACGATCCTTCGAGCCGTCATCCACAAGAACCACTTCCAGATTCCGATACGTCTGGTTCAGGATGCTCTCGATACAGATCCCGACATAACGGTCGATCCCATATACGGGAACCACCACACTGATCAACGGATTCTTCTCCATGATACCAACTATCCCCCGTTTCTTTTACACATCATTCATTATATAGTACGGCAACCTGAAATACAATTCTTTTTAACACTTCCAGCACGAATCATGGCCTATCCGCATAGCAGGTAGTTTGATCGATATACAATAAACAGCAGCTGTCCGGGGACAGCTGCTGCTCCATTTTTGCTTATGAAACTATGGTATTCTTACTTCTCTTCAGCGATGGCTGCCTGAGCTGCTGCAAGACGAGCAACCGGCACACGGAACGGTGAGCAGGATACATAGTCAAGGCCGATCTTGTGGCAGAACTCTACGGAAGACGGATCTCCACCGTGCTCACCACAGATACCTACATGAAGCTTCGGATTTACCGGCTTACCAAGCTTGATAGCCATCTCCATCAGCTTGCCGACACCTGTCTGATCCAGCTTAGCGAAGGGATCATTCTCAAAGATCTTGGTATCATAGTATGCCTCAAGGAACTTTCCTGCGTCATCACGGGAGAAGCCGAATGTCATCTGCGTCAGGTCATTGGTACCGAAGCAGAAGAAGTCTGCCTCTGTAGCGATCTCATCAGCGGTAAGAGCTGCTCTCGGGATCTCGATCATGGTACCAACCTCGTACTCAAGCTTAGCGCCTGCTGCTGCGATCTCAGCATCAGCGGTCTCAACTACAACCTTCTTAACAAACTTAAGCTCCTTAACCTCGCATACGAGCGGGATCATAATCTCAGGCTTAACGTTCCAGTCAGCATGAGCCTTCTGAACTGCGATAGCAGCACGGATAACAGCCTTAGTCTGCATCTTTGCAATCTCAGGATATG
>JAFRWY010000035.1 GCA_017437905.1 Eubacterium sp. | reverse complement strand
AGGGTGGTCCGCGCCGGTGTCTCCGAGCAGGTCGGTATGATCAACGCTGAGACCGCAGAGGATGATGAGGTCTTCGTGGGCCGGGATATCGGCCACGAGGCGCATTACAGCGAGGCGGTCAAGTCCCTGATCGATTCGGAAGTGAAGCGGATCATCGACGAATGCTACGCAAAAGCAAGAAAGACCATCGAGGAACATATGGATGTTCTGCATAAAACAGCAGAATTGCTGCTGGAGAAGGAAAAAATAACGGGAGAAGAGTTCGCATCTCTCTTTGAAACGGCATAAAAGCCCAAAAGAGTTGTTCAAAACGCACAAAACAGGGGTTGCAACTGTATCAGAATGACCAAAACCTGACAAGGTGCCCAAAATGTGTTGGCACATTTACTAAAAAAAAATTGAAAAAATTTTTATCTTTGGGCACACTTCGAAACGGTTTTGCGTATAATAACACTTGTAACCCCCAATACATTATAGTTTTTTGCTACACCCCATAAGTAACAAAATACCTTCTCCAAGATGGGCAGTCACGAAAGTGGCTGTCCATCTTCCTTTCTTGCGTGTTTCTCCGAGGCGAGCACATGCGAAGCATGTGCAACATGGAAGATGAGTATTATATCCATATCGATCACAGCATGACGAAAGAGCATTATATTTCATTTGTGGCGGCGGCTTCATCCGATGATATGCAGATGGTGAAGCTCTATCCGGAAGGCAGTGCCGAGGCGAGGTTTAAGATCCGCGGAGTCAGAAGGATATTCTTCTATTGCAATCGTGATGGTCTCTTTTCCATCGATCCGGTGAAGGGAATCGATGATAAGGAAAGCGGATTAAACATTTTATTCAGTTTTGAACAGTGAAGTTTTTAGTGAAGTAGAGATAAAAATAGAGAAGTTTTTCTTTGCAACTTCACTGACTGTAAGTATACTAAAAGTATGTCAAATCATAAGAATGTTCATTTGCAATTTGACTGGTGACGAGATGACATAAAAAGGAGGAGAATCAATCATGGAGGACTCGCGCATCCATCTGAAAAAGATCGGGAAGACCATTCAGATCATTCTGATCATACTGCGGGTATTTGCGATCATTGCCATCGTGCTGGGAGGCATCATGGTCTGCGTACCCATATTTCAGCCCGAAAAGGTAGCTGATCTGCAGATCGGATTTGAGGACAGTGATTTCCTGTTCATTCAGCTGGTCTATGGTCTGACGGAGGGAAAGCTGGATGTAAAATACAGGTTTATGATCGCCGGAGTTCTGCTTGCGCTGGGAATGGCGCTGATGCTGTATTTCCTTACGAAGCTGCAGAGGTTGTTCAAAATGATCACGCAGCAGGGAACGCCGTTTACACGGGAGAACACGGACCATATGCGCATGCTTTCCTGGCTCACGCTGTCATTGATCATCTTCAATGTGTTTGTGGTGGCTGTGGGATTTTTAATGATGCGGTTCCTGATATACATTTTTGAGTATGGGACCTATCTACAGAAACGGTCTGATGAGAACAGCCGGATCCAGGAAGAAATGATCTTATCCTTTGCGGAAATTACGGAAAATAAATCTGAACAGACCGGAAAGCATGTACGCCGTGTGGCGGAATATACGAGGATCCTGGCTGAGGAAATGGGGATGGAGAAGGAAGAGGCAGGGAGACTTCGTCTTGCATCCACCATGCATGATGTGGGAAAACTCCTGGTTCCTGCGGAGATCCTGGAGAAATCGGCAAGACTGACGGATGAGGAGTTCATGGAAATAAAGAAACATCCGGGATATGGCGGAAAGTTGCTAAATGATGTAGAGGGAGATGTGATGCACATGGCGCGCACCGTAGCACTTGAGCATCATGAACGGCCGGACGGGCGCGGTTATCCGGAAGGCAAGAAGGATGAGGAAATCAGTCTCGAAGGTAAGATCGTAGCCGTTGCGGATGTGTATGATGCACTGACCAGCCGCCGGAGCTACAAGCAGGCCTGGGATGAGAAGGACGCCTATGAGGAGATTGTAAAGGGCAAAGGTACCCAGTTTGATACTGCGGTGGTGGAAGCCTTTGAACGGGCGTATCAAAAGATCAATGAAGCAAGGGTAAGTTTGCAGGATTAGAATATAGTCAGGGCGTCAGGCGTCACGACAGGCCTATGTATTGCAAAGTTCACGGAGCTGACTGTGGACTGAGTGTTTCGTTGCATATTGCACACGATATTTTACCGGATCACTTGACAGAGAGCGGAAATTGATAGAAAATGACGGGTTAGATAATGAAGATGAGAAAGACAGAAAGGTAAAGGAGCAAGGTCATGTACGTAAGAGGAATACGAAAGAAACTGTGTCTGGCAGGGATCGCCATAGCACTGCTGTCCGGCGTATCCGGAACCGCGGAGGCTGAAGAGGCAGTTGTAACGGGCGTTCAGGAAACGGAAACCGTGGCGGAGGTGCTGGACACCGAGGGCACAGCGGATGCGCAGGAAGCATCATACATTGCGGATATACAGGATACCGCAGGCACGGTGGATGCGCAGGAAACATCATACATTGCGGATATACAGGATACCGCAGGCACAGCAGATGCGCAGGCAAATGATGGTCACTGGGCTAAGGAAGACGGAGTCTACTATTACTATCTAAACGGTGAGAAGGTGAAGGACACGGTCATGGAGATCGAGGGTGAACTCTACGGATTCGATCAGGATGGCGCTATGTATGATGATGAAGACTTTTATTTTTATTCCGGCAGAAAATTCGTATGTTGCCGCGCGAAGGCGGGCGGCGCCCTCTATCGGGATGGATGGTATACGGATAACAGCCGGACTCCGGAAGAGTACTATTATTATCGGGAGGACGGCACCGCTGCTCTCGGATATACGGAAATTGACGGTGTATACTACATCTTCAGCGATTTCGGACGTCTGTACGTAAATGAGCTCGGGAAGATCGATGGTTTGTATTACACCGCAGACAGCGAAGGGCATGCGACGAAGATTACGAAAAAAAACGGATGGGTAAGCGCCGGGGAGTACTCCTGGTATTACCTGGAGAACGGAAAGGTTGTCGAATATGATTTCCGGGAGATCAAAGGGAAGCTTTATTATTTCGGCTCTTCCGGGAAATTGTTTATGGGCGGGGAGTTTGATCTTTCCCGGTCCGGTTCGAGATGCTATTACCGTGCAAAGAAGGACGGATCCCTCTATGTAAATGAATGGGCTGAGGTTGAGGGTGTCCGGTATTACTACGGTGCGGATGGGGCCGGTGCCAAGGGCCTGACGAAGGTCGACGATAAGACATATTATTTTTGGGAAACAGGCGAGCTTCTCACTTCCTCCCGTCTATCATCCCCGATATTCACGGATAGCAGTACGGGAATAACCTGGATCGTGAATTCCGAGGGCGTGGCTAAGAAAGTGCCGAAGAACGGATGGCTCAAGATGGGCAGTCAGTACCTCTACTTTGCGAATGGTCAGCAGCTGAAGGGGACGATCAGGAAGATCGACGGCCTGTATTATGCATTTAACAGTGAAGGCATTATGTATGCTGACTGCCGCTTCTATCAAAACGGCAACTACTACCGGGCAGATAAGCAGGGTGCGCTTCTTCAGAATACCTGGTTTAAGGATGAGTACTATGGGGAAGATGCCATAGGGCTCATGGAATTTGCCAAGGTTAATGGGAAGCAGTACTACTTTAATCAGGGAAAAGCGGTATACTCATGCTATGTTGCAGACGACGGCGATAAACCTAAACTGTACTATGCGGATAAATCCGGCATCCTGTCCCCGGTTACGCAGGATGGTCTGTATTATGCGATAGACGGCAGCACATACTACGCATATTTCCTGCAGGGAGGAAAGCTTCTGGCCGGAACCTGGAAGAAGGTAGGAAATGAATACTATTACTTCAGCGATGGCAGCTATGGTTACAGATATGAAAATTATGTAGATGGAAAGACCTATATCTTCCGGACGGACGGAATCCTGATGCGGGGTGGTTGGATCCATACGAACCTCTATACATACTATGCGAAGAACAGCGGTGAGCTGCTGACCGGAAAGCAGAAGATCGATGGAAAGTGGTACTTGTTCAATGGCCTTGGAGAACTGCAGACCGGTATCGTTCTGGTGGACGGTAATTACTGGCTGTGCGGAAATGACGGCGCATTGATCGGTAAATCCGCAGGAGAAGGCTGGAATGTGATCGAAGGAGAACGGTATTACATTAAGGATGGGGAGCTTCTGTCCGGAGTACAGACCATTGATAAGAAAGAGTATTTCTTTCATTCCAGCGGAAGGATGCTGAAGAATTATATAGATGAAGAGAATGGACACATCTATGGGGCAAAAGGTGCCCGGGTTAAGAGCGGATGGGTAAAGGTAAGCGGTTCCTGGTACTATGTGGATCCCTCTACAGGTCAGTATGTAAAGGATGATCTTTTAACGATCAAAGGCAAGGACTATTACTTCGGTTATTTCGGAGCTCTTCAGATCGGGACCGTGTATATAGATTCTTACAGTTCATACATAACGGATGCAGATGGAGCCATATTGAAGAGGGTCGGACTCAAGGTCGGCTGGAATCTGGTTGACGGGTATGACCGGTATGTGGCGCCGAACGGGGATACCTCCTTTACCGGCTGGGTCGGTAATTACTATGTAAGCGACGGTTATCTGATGAAGGAAATTATTGTAGACGGGAAGTATCTGATTGATGCGGAAGGCCGGTGGGTGAAGAAGCAGGGATGGTATCGGGTGATCTCGAAAGCAATGTGGTATATCTATCATGAAGTCTCAGATCGTCGGAAGCAGGAGGGGAAAACTTCAAATTCTATGGACCAGTACGTCTATGTAAAGGCGGACGGACAGATCGCGAAGGGCTGGCTTCAGATCGGCAAGGACTGGTACTATTTTTCCTCGGACGGAAGCATGGTCACCGGTATCCGGACCATCGGTAAGAATGTCTATATGTTTGATGAGAACGGGAAATACCTGAAGACACTGAAGGATCCGAAGGAAGGCTGGTATAAGTATCAGAACACGTATGTGTATATTGCAGGCAACCTGGAAAAAAACGGAGAGGTAGTAGAATACGGAAAGAGGTACCTTCTGGAGGACGGCATGGTTGCAAATGCGGTTGTCTGGGAGAAGAACTACTTTGGCAGTGTGAAATCCATAGACGGTTACTACTATGGGAAGGACGGAGCAGCGGATCTCTCTAAACGGGGCTGGAAGAAGATCAACGGCAAGTGGTTCTATTTCCGGAAGGACGGAAAGGCAGCCGGTGGCTGGCTGGCACTTGGCGGGAAGAACTATTATATCGATTATGATAACGGTATGGTAACAGGAGTCAGGGTCATCAATCGTCAGATCTATACCTTCGATGCAAACGGCGCACTGACCGGACAGGTGGTGAAGACCAATGGATGGTATGAAGGGGCGGATGGCTGGTACTACTTCCAGGACGGAAAACTGACCGAGGAAAGCAGTCTCTGTATTAACGGCGTGGTCTATGCCTTTAGCGACGGCAAGATGGCAGCAAACCAGTTTGCAGGCACGAGCTATATGGATAAAAACGGCCATCGGGTAAAGAAGCAGTGGAAGAAGATCAATGGTAAGTGGTTCTACTTCGATGAGAACGGTGACTACGTAACAGGAAAGCAGACCATAGGCGGAAAGACATACATATTCAACATGGTCGGAGAGATGATGGAGTAGATAGGATTGTCTTTTATTTGGATTAAGGAACGGAAGGGCATGTGCCTCCGGCACATGTATTCGCTGAGGGGCGCGACATCGACGGACGCGAAGCGTCCGGAGGGCGCGTCGGGCGCGCGGGCATTTCCGGAGCGCTTCTAAAGTTCAAAATATGATCCAAAATCACTTTGTTTTTTGAAACGACCTATTTTAGTAACTGAAAAATGTAATTTGCGTCGTAACAAAGAGAAAATAAATCGCAATCAGGTGCATATATGCAGATAAACAAATCGTAATTTCGGTTGACTGAGGCTGTTGAGGCATATGTAAACGGGAAGAATTATAAACAGATTGACAGGGTAAAAAAAGGCATTCTAAGATTATACACCAATGATCTGAAAAAACATGATTCAGAGGATGGCGATAGGGCAGAGGTTGTGTTTAAGTCTATACCGGAACAACTGTCAAATCATAATTCAGTATTCAGATTGTCGGTGGTAGACGAAAATGCCCGTACACGGAACTGTGGCAATGCGATTGACTTTTT
>JAFRWY010000005.1 GCA_017437905.1 Eubacterium sp. | reverse complement strand
GGCATCAATCAAAAGATCAAGACTCTGCGTCGGCATGGCTACGGCTATCCAGATGATGAATACTTCTTTCTCAAAATCATGGATGCGAGTCGGAAGGAATATGTCCGGAATCAGCCATCACACAGAATTTGTGATTGAACCGTAAAATATGAAACGAATCGCATTATTGGGTTATCGATTTATAATTCAAGAGGAGGGACACAGTAATGAATAAAGCAGATTTATCCGGAATTATCAGTTCGCCCAAGAAACCGAACATCATGCAGTTTCTGTTTACATTGACGGAAGAAATCGACTGCGGGCTCATGAATGATGCTATGCAAAAAACAATCAGGCGATATCCTTACTTTGCATTTCGCATCATTAGGGCAGAGAATGGATTTGATAAGATTGAAAACGGGCTTCCGATCGTCGTGAAGGATTCCTTTTCGGAAGAACTTATACTGGGCTCTGAAACGGTGAATTACCACTGGATTGCGGCGGCTTGTGAAGGCAGACGCCTGAAGTTAGTTATTCACCATCTCATCGCCGATGGCAGGAGCGCTATGCGGTTTTACAAAACACTGCTGTATTGCTACTTCAGTGAAAAATACAATGTTCAATTGGATACGGAGGGCATCACTCTACCGGATTCACCGATCTCTCCGGACGAAGATGTGAAGGTATTCGGCCTCCTTGACGGGGAGGATGGAACGAATCGGACGATTGTTAAGGATCCTTTTATGATTCCTGAAACCGTAGATGATGATATGAAGGGATACCTTTATCAGGTTACGATACCCGAGAAGGAATTTCTGTCGCTCTCCAAGGGGAGTGACAACAGTCCTTTGACGCTTTTAACCGTTTATATGGCAAAGATGTTTCAAAATCTGTATCCCGAAAATGAAAAGGACATCTATGCGGGGATTGCCATTGACGCGAGGAACGCGTTGAACTGTCCGGAAAGCAGGTTTACAAATTCCTATGTCATTTTTGTGAGACACAGCCCCGCAAAACTCGGTATGGATATGGAACGGCTTGGTACGATGACGCGAGGTCAGATCATTCTTCAGAGTGAAGAGGAAATACTGCGGTATGTGCATAACTCGGTCATGCGTATTTCAGCACAAATTCGCAGCACATCCGATCAGACAGAAAAGCAGAGGTTGATGCATGAGATCTATCAGCTCGTAGCGTCTAATCCTACATATACTGTCAGCTATGTGGGAAACCCCGAATGGGGAAGTCTGGAGCCCTATATTGAGGAAGAATATACGTTGATAATGAACAACAAGCTGTTTCTGGAGGTCAACGCGGCGGGTGGTAAATTCTGTGTTGCCTGGGTTCAGGGTTTTGAAAATGATGCGTATGTAAAGACCCTCCAAAGCCTGCTCCGGGAAGACGGTATCCACTGCGAGGTCAGCGGCCCCTTCCTGCATAAATGGCCTAAATGCTGCCTGCCCTGATATATACAGTCTATTCCGGTTCGCACTTCCGTGGAGAACCGTGAACAGATGCGGGTGGGATATCAGGTGGAGTTCTGAAAGATCACGAAACCTTCTGAAACCACTGCCCGGTCATATGCGCGAGCTTCAGGTTCACAGCAACCCCGGAGATACCGATAAGTATCCCAAGAATCGATGGGGTGTCCATCGGAATAAATACTGCAGATTTTACGACCAGCCAGATGGTTGGAGGGATTGACAGGATGCTTGTGATAAGCGCAGGGATATAACTACGGATCAATATTGCCTGTGCGATATGGATGAACAGATGCAGGGTGAAACCCAGCAGTCCGCCAAACCAGATCCCTGTCACGAGCGGTATGTTCGTTAGATCCGTAAGAATACAGATGAATAGAAGGACAAGTAATTCCTCGTAAATAGCCACCGCCATTCCGGCGGTGGTTATTTCTTTATATCGGGAGAGAATCCGCTCCGATGCCGGAAAACGCTCAACGATCCTGTTGTAGTTCTTCCGGATCCAGTCGGTAAGCCCGATGATTTCCTCCATGTCATGGAACATGAAGATGACAGGGAGCAACCATATGTATTTACCCATAAATTCCGAGCTCCTTCCATTTATTGATCACTCCCTGGTATTTATTCCCTTTTTTTCTGACAAAGGGCATAATCCCGAAGGAGAAAATGTGCTTTGTAAAAGTGACACATGTGTGTATTTTATGATCAGATGGTAGTATCTTAAAAAAGAAATGTCAATGAGCCGGAGATAAGATACACACTTTTGCGTCGGTGTGTCTTTTTTTATGGTGCACAAGTTTGGAAATACGAGTATTCTGCGGTGAAACTCTTTGTCGTGACGAATATGGATGATTTCATGTACAGCGGAATATTGAAATGATATAATCCATGGGAGATCTACAAGGACTACATCGATGGAAAACGCGAGATCCGTGCGATAAATTGGAATTCGGAATATAACGAGCGGTACTTGCATGGCCGCAATATAAAGGGGTAGTTAATTTTGAACATGCTTTTCAAAAAGGGTTATGACAGAATATAGTAAATCCGGAACAATTTGAGGATGTAATGATTTAATGGTACACGGTACCTGAGATGCGATATGAGTGTTATTCGGATTCATTTTTTTGATCGGAAAAATGAGGAGGTTTATAATAAATGGAAATTTGGGACGCATACAATTCGGATTTTGAGAAAATTGACGGCATGACTCTTATCCGCGGGGAGGAAGGACAGATTCCAGACGGGGTATACCATCTTGTATGTCATATTCTTGTTAAACATCATGATGGCACGTTTCTTATTATGCAAAGGGATTTGCGAAAACCATATCCCGGTATGTGGGAAGCTACCGCAGGAGGATCGGCTCTGAAAGGTGAGACGCCGCTGGAGTGTGCTTTTAGAGAATTGCGCGAAGAAACGGGAATCAATGCTTCGGAACTTACGGAAATCAAACGTTTTGCATGGGATCCTACTCATAGTTATTATGTGGAATATCTTTGCGAAACGGAATGTGACAAAGAGAGTATTCTATTACAAGAAGGTGAAACTATAGCATATAGATGGGTTGAAGCGGATGAAATCTGCCATATGAAATCAGATGAATTGTTGAGCGAAAGGATGAGACAGTATATCAGCAAAAACTCAGGAAAATAAACCCTTGACAGGTTAACGTGCGCTAAATATACTTGTTTTAAGTTAGTTTGCACTAACTGCGGTTGAGGCTTGAGTTGGGACGAAAGCCTACGACAAGGTAACAGTAGAAAATGCCGCGTTTGGCGGCATTTTTAAGGGGGTAGAGTTGGATAAAACTGACTTGTTTGAATGAGGAAATGAAAAGATAGAATAAATGTAAAACTGATGGCATGATGGAATCTGTCTGAACGGAGGAAAGAGTATGAACGGAGAAGTGATCATAGGGCTTTTGATCCCATTTGCCGGAACCACATTTGGAGCTGCCTGTGTTTTTCTGATGAAGAAGGAACTGGGTCTCGGGCTGCAGAAAGCACTTACCGGATTTGCCAGTGGAGTCATGGTCGCGGCATCCATCTGGAGTCTTCTGATTCCGGCTATGGATCAAACGGAGGATATGGGAAGACTTGGATTTCTTCCTGCATTTGTAGGATTCTGGCTGGGAATCCTTTTCCTCCTTCTTCTGGATTCCGTCATCCCGCATCTGCATATGAATACGGAGAAGGCAGAGGGGCCGAAGGCAAAACTTAAAAAATCGACGATGATGGTTCTTGCTGTTACACTTCATAATATTCCGGAGGGGATGGCGGTTGGTGTTGTTTATGCGGGACTTATCTCCGGGAATACGACCATATCTTCCGGCGGGGCGCTGGCTCTGGCAATCGGAATCGCTATTCAGAACTTCCCGGAAGGAGCAATCATATCCATGCCGCTTTGTGCTGCGGGGAGAAGCAAAAGGAGAGCATTTCTGGATGGCGTGATGTCAGGAGCGGTCGAACCGATCGGGGCGCTTCTGACGATCATTTTTGCCGGCCTTATCATTCCGGCCATGCCGTATCTGCTGAGTTTTGCAGCCGGTGCCATGATGTACGTGGTGGTGGAAGAACTGATACCGGAGATGTCCTCCGGGGAACACTCGAATATTGGTGTGATCATGTTTGCAGTGGGATTCACTCTGATGATGGCACTGGATGTTTCGCTGGGATAGTCTTCGGCGGCTTTGTAATTGAGGACCCGTTCGTTAACAAAATCCAAGAGAAAGAAAATGAAATAAGGAGTATACAAATCTGAGCGGCGATATGTGATCATTATGACAATTACCGGTCCGGCGACACGCGCGAATGACACCATTAATATGACTAATACGGAATCCGATTCCGAATTAGTCATATTTTTTTGTATAAACGGAATACAAAATGTATATCAGGATTTATTAAGAAGTCCGGATGTAAGCTTTACCATTGCATCTATGCTTTTTGTCCGGTCTTCCCGCAACCAGCGCGCGGTTACGCTGAAGAATCCACTGATATAGTAATCAAGGATATAAGTCTGTTCATCCTCAGGCACGGCAACATCAATAAAATCATAACGCCTGATCAGGTCCATATACCTGTTCTTAAGAGATGTGCTGTCTGACCTGAATAATGCCAGAAACAGATCGCTGTTGTCATAATTGTATTTCAGTGCTTGAGTCAGAAATTCGACATAGGATGAGTTGTTCTCTTTAAAACTTTTAAAATACTGCTCCATATCGTCTATCATGCTTTGTTCCAGAATTTTGTACAGAGCAAGCGGATTTTGATAATGGGCGTAGAAGGTGCTACGGTTGATCTGTGCTGTTTCACAGATCTGCATTATCGAGATCTTATCCAGACTTGTGCTGTTCAGGCAGTTGATCATCGCCTGCCGAAGTCTCAATTCGGTATTCCTTGTACGTTTGTCTTCAACCATTTTTTCTCCTGTAAACCAACATTTATTTTGAAATGTGTCGGATAACCGACATTTTCTGAATCTTTGTTGATTGAAAACCAACAGTTGTGTATATTATAATAATTTGCGTAGTATAATTCAATCTTAGGATTGGTGACGTTAGGAAAAGGAGAATGCGTATGAAGATTACAAACTTCGGTCCGCTGATCATGTCAAACAATGCAGAAGACGTTGCAAAAGTCTTTGAGGCACTCGGCTTTGAAAAAAAGCATGAGAAAAAGGATGTTACGGACACACATGATTCCGGATTTAAGATGAAGGATGCCGATGGCCACGGGATTGCGATCGCACAGGTGCACCGGATGCCTCAGGATATGACAACTGTCCAGATGAACGTCCGTGATTTTGATGAGGCAATGGAATTGCTTGCAAAGCATGGATTTAAGAACATGAAGGGGGAAGGAAATATCATTGATACCGGTTCATCCAAAACGGCTATGATGATATCACCGTCCGGTTTTGCAATCAATGTTGTATATCATATCAGAAAAGAAGACAAATAAGGAAACAGCATTCCTGGAACTGTTACGGAATATGAAAGAGGGAACACATATGAAAAGGAATCCGGATACGTATCTTCTGTATGAATACATGGAGAAGCTACCGTTTACAGTAAGAATTAAGGTTTGCATGGATGCATCGGTTGACAGCACGATGCTGAAAGAAGCGGCACAGGAAGCAATCAGCCGTTTTCCGTATTTCAGCGTAAAGGTTGGCTTGGATGAAGGACAGAACTATATCCTGGAGCATAACGATCAGCCGATCGTTGTTCTTCCGGAAAAGGATGAAAGACTGACACTGGGCAGTGAGGAAGTGAACGGGCATCTTTTTGCGATCACCTATAAAGATAACTGTATCTGGTTTAGTTTTTCACATGCACTCTGCGGTGCGCCTGGGGGGCTGTTCTGGACAAAAACCACGTTGTATCAGTATATGATCAAAAAATACGGAGCCGTTGATCCGCCGAAGGATATCAAACTGCCCGGTACACCGGTAGATGATGGAGAACTGTTTTTCCCCGATGCAGACAAGCTTCCGGATGATGAACCCATTGCACGATATACGGGTGGCGACACCAATCTGCATCTGGGCAGATTTCTGAAATATCTGTTGAATCCGTTTGCAAAGGATTGTTATTATTATCAGATAGATATTCCGTCAAAGGATTTTATCGATTATATGAAAAAGATCGACGGAAGTCCCAATACTATTCTGGCGGCACTCATGTTCAAGACGACTTCCCGGATGTTTAAGGAGAAGAAGGATACGTTCCTTGCGGGAAGGATAGCGGCTGATTACCGGGATGACATTGGCGCAAATCTTTCTTACCGGGATTTTGTCCGTTTTATTCATATCCGTTATGAATGGAGCATGAAGGATGAATCCGTACAGAAGCTCAATATGCGGGCGAGAGGGCCTGTTATTACACAGAATACACCGGAACTTGGCTTTGAGAGGTTTAAAAAGATTGAGAGGGTTCATCGAGGGGTTGATGAGCAGCCGGATCTTAAGGCAAAGAAGAAGTTCGCCTCAAAAAACAGCACATTCCGAAGTGATCCCAGAGATACATATACCATCAGTTACGTCGGACAGACGGATTGGGGTGGGATGGATGCTCACATAAAAGGTTTATATACGATTACTGACGGGGATCTGATGCTGGAACTGAATGCATTGAAGGATACCTTCTGCATTACGTATCAGCTGATCAATAAAGATCCCAAACCCCTGGAACTGTTCTGTGAGGAATTGAAAAAAGAAGGTATCCCGTATAGTGTGTCAGAACGTATGACGCGGCATATGCCGAAGATCAAACTTCCGTCATAGTTTTACGGATAGGATGGTCAGGAAGCGGTAATATCAGTATTTATGGGGAAGATTATGAAACTGAAACTATGGCCGGATGGAGATGTAAGAGCATATCGCCTGCGTATCGGAAGGGTCCCGACACTGGTCCTTGGACCCGCGAAAACTGCTAAAGTTCCCGTCACAGTCCTTTGGATCCATGGAGGCGGATATATTCTCGGCCTGAAGGAAATGATCTATATGAGCAGAGCTATGGATCTGGTGAAGAAGTACGGGGTGACCGTGTTTTCTCCCGGCTACAGACTTGCATGGCAAAAGCCTTATCCGGCAGCAGTAAATGATTGCTATAAAGTGCTCAGATATATTGAAAAGTATCGTGACAGGTTTAAGGCAGACAAGATCATGGTCGGAGGCGAAAGTGCGGGTGGCGGGCTTGCGGCGGCGGTATGCATGATGGCCAGGGACCGCGGAATCCATGTTGATTTTCAAATGCCGTTATATCCCATGATAAGCAACATCGACACTGACAGTTCCCGAAACAATCATGGAAAGGTCTGGAATACGCGTAAGAATCATATTGGATGGCGGGTGTATTTGAGGGCTGAAGCCGGGAAAAAAGTATCTTCATATGCGGCACCGGCCCAGCAGACAGATTTTGCAGGCCTTCCGCCCTGTTATACTTTTGTTGGCAAGGGGGAGCCTTTCTACAGGGAAACACTGGACTATGTTTCTGCTCTCAAAGCCGCGGGAATAGATGCAGAAGTAGATGTATATCCGACGAATGTACATGCTTTCGATATGTTAAGACCGGATGAGGAATTAAGCAAAGAGGCCATACGCAAATTCAACGAACACTTTGAAAAGGTTTTGAAGGAATACTATAGCTCTCCGAACCGGTCCGAACATGCCGGAATGCGAAAGGATTTAAACGACATGGTTTGAAATTATTTGTTCCTCAGAAACAGCCACCGCCATCCCTGCGGTGGTTGTTTCTATATTTGGAGAGAATCTGCCCCGCTGCGGGATTATAATGTGCTTTACAAAAGTGACACATGTGTGTATCTTATAATCAGATGGTAGTATCATAAAAAGAAATGTCAATGAGCCGGAGATAAGATGCACAGTTTGGCGTCGGTGTGTCATTTTAGGAGGAATCGTATGAATCAGTCGCAGAACCCGTCGGCCGTGCGGTCGAAACAACAGTTCATAGAAGCGCTTCTGAAACTGATGGAGAAGTATCCGTACAGTGAGATCACTGTAAAACAGATCGTTATGGAGACAGACCTTGTCCGGAAGACCTTTTACCGGAATTTTTCATCGAAGGATGATGTGCTGAACGCTTACATAAATCAGCAGATCTATGAATACACGAGGGCCCTTATTAAAGAACCGGACCCGCTTTCGGTGATCTTCGCGTTCTGCGAGAAGAACCGGACGTTTCTTTCACTCCTTCATAAGAATAACATGCTGTATCTGCTTCTTCTGCGACTAAATGAGGTGATCCCGCTGATCAATGAGACCACGGATATGGAAAACAATCCCTTCAAACTTCTGATTGGTGAACAGGAGCCGGATTACCTGATCGCCTTCAATATCGGCGCAATCTGGAATGTAATCTTTAAATGGGTAGAACGTGGTATGGGTGAACCGTTGGAGGAAATAAAGACGGTTCTTGGAAGATATATCGAAAGGTTATCAAGGTAACCGGAATGTTGTCTTCAATATGGATCATAGAGTATAATAACATAGATCAGGACCGGGCAGGTTAGGAGGAGAAGGCTGAGTGATCGAGACGGAATTGATTGAAAATATGATTCGTTGGGCTATGGAGAAGCATAAGCGGAAGAAGGAGGGGCGCATCGATCATGGGAGTGATTCTGCTTCTGATGGGTCTCTTTCTTTATTCGATTGCCGTGGCGGATCAGTACATTTCCACAGCCTATACACTTTCCCGTAGTGCTGCTGAGGTTCTTCGTGAATAATGACCGCCTGGCCCTGGTTATTGCGGATGTTTCGGGAAAAGGTATTCCGGCCGCCATGTTCATGATGATGGCCAAGAGTATGATCCAGACGCAGGCGGCTTCGGGACGTGGTCCGAAGGAAGTGCTGGAGACCGTTAACCGCCTGATCTGCCAGAATAACCGGGAAGAAATGTTCGTTACTGTATGGTTTGGTCTCCTGGATATGAACAGTGGAGTTCTGATGGCTGCCTCATGCGGTGGATCTTTTCGTCGGAGATGCGGAACAGTTCGATGACCTGACCATGCTGTGCATCGAATACTGTGGTTCGGAGTCATCAGTTTTATCCGGACAGGAAAATGCGCAAAAATGAAAAAGTAAAGATGTGAGCAGGTCTTTGCAGAAAGGAAAACTAAAAAAGAATGGGAACATTTACGAGGTAAAAACAATGGTAATCATTATTACGGGGGCTTCTCATGCGGGGAAGACGCTCCTGGCGCAAAAACTACTTGAGAAATACAAGTATCCATATATGTCAATTGACCATCTGAAGATGGGCTTGATCCGTAGTGGGAATACAGATCTTACACCTGAAGATGATGATAAGCTTACTGAATATCTTTGGCCTATTATCAGAGAGATAATAAAGACTGTAATCGAGAATGAACAGAATCTCATAGTTGAAGGCTGCTATGTTCCACCCGACTGGCGTAATAGTTTTGATGAGTCTTATCTTATGAATATACAATTCATATGCCTTGCCATGACAGAGGATTATATTGATAAGCATTACAATGAAATCATCAAGCATGAGTCGGATATTGAGTCCAGAATGATAGAAGCCGACTGCACAGAAGAAGAACTCAGGCAAAGCAACAGATGGTTTATTGAAGCGTTTACTCAAGCCGGCGAAAAGATAGTGATAATAGATGAAGATTTTGAAGAAGCGATAGAGCGACTTCGACGGTAGCGAAGCGTACGGAGATGTCGGCATGGATTGAAGAATAATCGGGCTTTAGATGAAAGATTGATAAATCGATGTTTTTGGGGTGAGCATATGAAGCTGCGGATATAAGCAGTGGACCGGATTGGATCATGTGGGCAGTAGGAGTATTACTGTCTGCAAGAAGTGAGCAAAGTATAATCTCTGCCGTTTGGAAGTTGGATAGAAGAATTGACGAGTTGGGATTTGCAAAAGGTAAGGAGGAATTATTATGAAGAAAAGTACAGGTCTTATCATAGGTGCAGTCGGGGGCGGCCTGGCTCTGGGCACTGTCGGTCTGATGTACGGATTGTCTGATTTTGTTTGGAGCGTTAAACGCCAGACGTTGGAAGAAGCCATGAAATGGCAGACCGACCATTACGACACTTCTTTCTATGGACCACTGGAGAAGCAGTATTATGAGGTGGAAAGCGAGGACGGTTACATCCTCCACATCGAATTCCTGCGTAACCCCGTGCCCACCACAAAGTATATGATCCTGACCCACGGCTACTCGGACAACCGCATGGGATCACTGAAATATGTATCTATGTATATGCGTCTGGGTTTCAACTGTATCATATATGATCTTCGCGGACATGGAGAAAATACACCGCATTTCGTCACCTGCGGTATTCTCGAGTCCTCTGACCTGAACTGTCTCATCCGTGACACGCATCAGCGATATCCTGATCTGACGGAGCTTGGATTGCACGGGGAATCTCTCGGAGCTGCAACAACGGCCACCTGTATGAAATATAAGCCTGACGTAGACTTTGCCGTGGCGGACTGCGGATTCTCTGACATTGAAAATGTACTGCGGGGTCAGGCAAAAGCCGGTCATATGCCGGGCTTCTTCGTGAACCTTGCCGATGCCGGTGCGCGGATCCGCTTCGGCTACGCCATGAAAGACATGCGCCCGATCTTATCTTTGAGCGAGAACGAGATTCCGATCCTGTTCATCCACGGAGAAGATGATGCCTTCATAACACCGGATAACTCCCGCAGGATGTACGAGTGCACTAAAGGAAAGCGGGAACTACGACTCATTCCCGGTGCACAACATGCAGAATCCATCCTCAAGTCCCCGGACCTCTATGAAGCGTATGTGCGTGAATTCCTTCAGTCTTTATGACAGGTATAAACATGGATGCGTTAGAGAGAGGTATATGTAATGTCAATCTGGAATCCCTGGCATGGGTGTAAAAAACTGAGCCCCGGATGCTTGAACTGCTATGTCTACCGAAGAGATGAGAGTATCGGTAAGGATGCAAGTATCGTATCCAAAACCGGTGATTATGATCTGCCTCTTAAGAGAAATCGGAAAAAGGAATACAAGCTCACTCCGGCGGACGGGGTTGTATATACATGCATGACATCGGACTTCTTCCTTGAGGAAGCAGATGACTGGAGACCGGGTTGCTGGGATATGATCCGGGAGCGGAGAGACCTGTCCTTCCATATCATAACGAAGAGGATCGATCGTTTCGAGAAATGTATGCCACCGGACTGGGGGGATGGATGGGAGCATGTGATCATCTGCAGTACCTGTGAGAATCAGGACCGTGCGGATTACAGACTCCCGATTCTTTTGGAGCTTCCGATCAGGCATCGTCAGATCGTATCGGAACCGATGCTGGAGGAGGTTCATTTTGAGAAGTATCTTGCCACAGGGTTGATCGAGCATGTTACCTGCGGCGGGGAATCCGGCCCGAATGCCAGACCTTGTGATTTCCGGTGGATCAAAGAGGTTCGCCGGGAATGTATCCGGCATGAAGTACCTTTCTTCTTCAAGCAGACCGGAGCCGTCTTTATCATGAACGGTAAAACATATCATATCGACCGAAAGGATCAGATGTCTCAGGCACGAAAATCCGGATATAGTTATACGCCGGGCGTGGCTCCGGAGAGGAAGCCGGTAGAGAAGCCGGTAGAGAAGCCTTCGTATCGTTATGTTGTGTATGATGTGGAAACACCAAATGCGTTGAATGACCGGATGAGTGCCATCGGAATCTCTGTCATCGAGAATGGGAAGATTGTTAAGGAATTCTTTTCCTATGTGGATCTGGAGACACATTTTGATCCGTTCAATACGAAGCTGACAGGGATTGATGAGGAAGTGGTTCGGGGCAAGCCCGCCTTCCCGGAACTATGGAAGGAAATTGAGCCGATCATGTCCGATGGAATCCTTGTTGCCCATAATGCAGTCTTTGATCTGGGAGTTCTGAAAAGGTGCCTGAAGGATTATGGGATCGAATGGAAATCTTCGGTGAAGTATGCCTGCACAGTTCAGATCGGAAGAAAACTGCTACCGAAAATGAAGCACAATCTGAATGTCATGTGTGAATATTACGGAATACCTCTGGATCACCATAAGGCTGACAGCGACAGCCATGCCTGTGCAGAGATCCTGCTCCGGTATTTCGAAGACGGAGTTGATGAGAAGAGTATTATCCGAACGTATATGATCGGTTGTTAAAGAATGCGGATCAATATGCTGAATCTATCCGGTTTTATGATGCAGTTACCGAAGATGATGTCTGATTTGCAGAAAAGCGGGCATAAATCATAAAAAATGATTCAACATGAGAGTAAATGTGATAGAATAAGAGTATAGGGGGTACACGAAATGAAAATATTGATTCTGTTGCTGTTCGGTGTTTTGTTGATCGTTCCGCTTGCATTTCTATGGATCGCCAGTCTGTTCATAGACCCGGATCAGGAATACGAAACCGATAGTCCGTTTTATCGGAGATTGCTTTATCTGGGAACGGATATAGGACTTTTTCCTTTACGGATAAAGGTACATTTTACCGGGAAAGAGAAGATTCCCAGAACGAAAAAAGTGATGTTTGTCTATAATCATGTGTCGAATTTTGACCCGATTCTGCTCTGGAAGAATCTGAAGCGGTGGAATATAGCATTCCTCTCCAAGGAGGAGAATTTCAAGGTGCCGATCTTCGGACGTTATGCAAAAAGATGCTGTTTCATGGCCATCGACCGAGAGAATCCGAGAGAGGCACTGGTCACCATCAATAAGGCAGCGGAGCTCCTTAAGAAGAAAGCCGTATCCATCGGAGCTTCCCCGGAGGGAACACGGAGCAAGACAGGCGAACTGCTTCCTTTCCATGACGGAGTATTTAAGGTGGCAAAGAAGGCGGATGCACCGGTTGTTGTGGTACGGATCCGTGAAACGGACAAGATCCATAAGAACCTCCCGTTCCGTCGTTCGGATGTTTACTATGATGTGGTTGATGTGATAAAACCCGGGGATCCGGAATGGAAAAACGTGCATATGATCTCTGAAAGAGCACGAGAGGCAATCTTAAGAGAAGATAACTGAACACGAATAGGACATGAACTGTTCGATACAGCAAAAAAGAGGTTTTACCCAATGTTATGTAAACAGAAATTCGTTGGGTTTGACCTTCTTTTTTTGTGTACTTTTCAATCCCTGATGAGATATAATGGAACTACGAATGAAAAGAGATTATAGAGTATCCTATGTATAGGAGGCGAGGTTCCATGTCTGAAGAAGAAAGGTCAATGATTGCGATCGTATCTGCGGATCATAAGAATATCATCGGGTGCCACTCGATCAAAACATCAACGATACTTGCTCCGGGGAAGGGGCCGAAGTATGTCCTGAACGGGATCGACCGGTTCTCAATCTTCGGAGAGCATTCGGTTTTGCTGGGTGTATATGCAGAGACAGAGGATATCGAGAAGGAGATCCGTGCGATCCGTGAGGCAGTGGAAAGGGGAAATCGGACTTACGAACTTCAGTTTTGCATGGAGGAGCCGTTCGGAGAAGAAAGGAATGAACCGGAATAGCCCGATATAATGGGTGTGGGTAGTCTTTGGAGAGTTATAAAGGAGAAGAATATGGAAATGAAGAACGATAGGCCGGGAACCGAGCAGGATACACAGGTGTTCCGTAACATGCTCGACAGAGTCGAGGGAGAGACGGAGCTGTTCACGGATGATGATCCGTCGTTGGCCCAGAAGGAAGGAACCTACGGAACATACCGGAGATTAAGAAAGGGGAAGACGGGAGCGCGTCTGAATGACTGCCTGTTCCTCGGGGCATATGCTTATTTCCTGCATCTGGTATGCAGTCAGAAGCAGGTACTGTTCTTTGTCAGGGAGCAGGGAACTTCAATCCCTCTGGTAGCTGCGCCGAAGGAGGATGCTGAGGCAGGAACCTTCAGTCAGGAACTGTGGAAGCTTCTGGAGGAATTAAAGGGCTGTAAGGCTGTGGATCTCCCTCAGCTTTTCCGGGAATATGCCATTACCCCCAGTGTCTTCTTCTCAGTCGGAGATACCCCGGAGCAGTGTACGGAGGGTACATTTTTCCTGTCTGTCTCTCCGAAGGAGGACGGAGGGTATGAACTGCTGATCCGGTATGATGCGGGCCTTTTCACCGAGGAGACGATCCGTCGTCTGGCATCCCTGTATGCGAAGATCGTTGCGGGCTTCCGGGAGGAATGTGTTCTGAAGAATATCGTTCTGGTGGATGAGAATACCGTGGCGGAGATGGATGGATTCAACCGGACGGACAGAGACTATCCGCTGACGGATATCGTAACCATGTTCCGGGAGGCGGTGGAGAAGTATCCGACGAATCCGGCGGTTCAATACAAAGAGAAGGTTCTTACCTACAGCGAGGTGGATGAGATCTCCGACCGTATCGCGGCACACCTGATCCGACAGGGGATCGGAAGGGGAGATGTGGTCTCCATTCTGATCGACCGCTCGGAATATATGGTAACGGCATCCTTGGGCGCTCTGAAGACCGGTGCCGGCTATCAGCCGCTGGCCTCCGATTATCCGTCGGAACGGCTTTCCTTCATGATGAAGGATGCTTCCTGCAAGCTCCTGATTGCGGATGAAGTGCTGATGGAGAAGGTTCCGGATTACACCGGTCCGGTCTTCTATACCCGCGAGATCAGCAGTCTTCCGGCCGGTGAGAAGCTCACCGCCCATCCGGATCCGGAGGATCTTTTTATCATGCTTTATACCTCGGGCTCCACGGGAACGCCGAAGGGCGTTATGCTGGAGCACGGGAATCTTTCGAATTTCTGCTTCTGGTATCGTGAGAAGTTCGGTATCAATGATAAGACGCGGTCGGCAGCTTACGCCAGCTACGGCTTTGATGCCTGCATGATGGACCTCTATCCGGTCCTTACCGCAGGCGGCTGCGTGACCATCCTGGAGGAGGAGATCCGTATGGATCTTGTGGCTATGGAGCGGATGTTCCGCGACCGTAAGATCGATCATGCATTTATGACAACTCAGGTGGCACGGCAGTTCTATTCCATGGCGGACGTTCCCAGCCTCCGTTACTGTCTGGCCGGCGGGGAGGCGCTGGTTCCTGTCCGCCCCAGGAATAACTCCACGACCCTGGTGAACTGTTATGGCCCCACGGAGTGTACGATCCTTACTACCACAGCACCGGTTGACCGGCTCTATAAGCGTGTACCCATCGGAAGGCCTGATGCAAATTACCGATGCTACGTGGTGGATCGGAATCTGAGACGACTTCCGCCGCTGGTTCCCGGTGAACTTCTGATCGCCGGACGCGGTGTGGGAAGAGGCTATCTCAACCGCCCGGAGCAGACGGAGAAGGCATTTATATCCAACCCATTCTGTCAGGAGGAGGGCTTCACCCGGGCCTATCGTACCGGAGATGTGGTTCGTCTGCTTCCCGACGGAAATGTGGATTTTATCGGACGAAATGACGGGCAGGTGAAGGTGCGCGGCTTCCGGATCGAGCTGACGGAGGTAGAGGCAGTGATCCGTGAATTCCCGGGAATCAGGGATGCCTGTGTTACGGCATGGAATATCGGCGAAGCCGGTGGAAAGGCCGTTGCTGCCTATATCGTCAGTGACGAAACCCTTGATATCGACGCACTGAAGAACTTTATCCTGGAGAGAAAGCCGCCGTATATGGTTCCGGCGTGGATCATGCAGATCGACGAGATCCCCCTCAATCAGAACGGTAAGGTGAATAAGAGAGTCCTTCCGGATCCCACCACGCAGCCGGCGGACGTTGCAGCTGAAGCGGCCGGGGAGCGCGGAGAGGAGAATGTTCTTGTTGCGGAGCTGAGGAGAGAACTCTCCGAGATCACGGGACGTGAGAGTATCTCAGGCAGTGCACCTCTGGAGTATGAAGGACTTACCAGTATCGGCTTTATCCGGCTTTCGGCCTATGTATATAAGAATTACGGGATTGCGGTCCCGGCAGATGCCTTCGAGGGGCTGACCCTGTTCGGACTGGAGAATATGATCCTCTCCGCATGGATGAACGGGGAGGGCAGAACCGACGGCAGATTAACGGCGGAAGAGGAGGAGTTCTCCCCCTATCCGCTGAGCCCGTCACAGCTCGGTGTATATGTGGAATGCGTCAAGCATCCGGAAAGTACGGTCTATAACATCCCCGTCAGGTTGGAATTCACGGCCGATACGGATGAGAAGGTGCTGCAGGATGCGATCCGCACCGTGATCAAGGCACACCCCTCGGTACAGGTTCACTTTGAGACGGTGGAGGATCAGGTGATGGCTGTACGGAATGAGGTGACGGAGCCGGTGATCCCGGTGCTCGAGATGTCCGAGAAGGAGTGCCAAAACTATCAGCATGAGTTCGCTGCAGCATTTCCTCTGAACAGGGGACCGCTATACTTCTTTGCCCTGGTAAGGACGGAGAAGTCCCTGCACCTCTTTATGGATTTCCATCATCTGATCTTCGACGGCTTCTCGCTGGATCTCTTCCTGCGGGATCTGGCGGATGCCATGGCAGGAAAGGACTGCGCACCGGAGTCCACCGGCTACGGAGCCTTTGTGCGCTCGCAGAAGGAACTGCTGAAGGGTGAATTCTTCGGCACGGACAAGGACTATTTCGACAGGATCTTCGAGAAGTATGAGGCACCCTCCCGTCTTACCCCGGATAAGTCCGGCGGAGCAGAGGCAGGAAAACTCACCGTCTATCGGGAGGACTTCCCCCAGGAGATGGCAGACAGGGTCTGCGCAAGGACCGGTGTCACGGAGGCGGCATATTACCTCGCTGCGCTCTACTATGTGACGGCCAGGCTGACGAATTCGGATAACGTATATATCTCAACAATATCAGCGGGAAGAACGGACAGCCGGTTCCTTCAGACCTATGGGATGTTCGTAAATACCCTGCCGCTTTACTCGGAGCTGACCTCCGGAAATGTGGATGAATTCATCCGTAAGACGGCGGAGGATTTCCGGGAAGCCGTATCCCATGAGAGTTATCCTTTTGCGGCCATTGCCTCAAAATGGGATTATTCCGTGGAACTGATGTATGCATATCAGAAGGGAATCTTTGAGAAGCCGGATATCCCGGGGCTGATCAGTGTGAGGGAGGAGGAGCAGGGTTCTGCCATGTTCCCGTTCTATGTGCGGATCGTGGACGGAGAGACCTCGCCGGCGATCGAGATCGCATATGATGAGTCCCTTTATACGGAGGAGTCGGTAGCGGCCTTCCTCCGCTATTACCGCACGGTTCTCTGCAGCTTCGCAGAAGACGGCAGTAAGACACTGCGGCGTATCTCCCTTTTGGATGAAAAGGAAAGGAAGCTTCTGGATGAGTTCTATACGGTTCCCGAGGAGGGAGAGGTCCCGGAGGATACCTTCCTCTTTACCGGCATGGAGAAGAATGCGGAGCTGTATCCGGATCGGACTGCGCTGATCGCAACCGACGGAACCTTCACCTATAAGGAATTTGATACCATAACCGACCGGGTTGCCAATGCGCTGATCAAGAGAGGCGCAAAGGTGGGAGGGAAGGCTCTGATCCTTCTGCCGCGTACCTCCAGGGCTTTGTTTGCCATCTTCGGAGCAAGCAAGGCGGGACTCGGCTATATCCCCTTTGATCCCGACTACCCGATCGATCGTATCAATCTGGTGATCGAGGATTCCGATGCGGGCTTCGTGATCACGGATCAGCAGAATATCCCGCGTTTTGAAGGGAAGACCTGCCTGGACATCGAGGAGCTCCTTTTGGAGGAGGATGAGACCAAGCCCCGGGTACCGCTGACGAAGGATAATATCTCCTACATGATCTACACCTCCGGCTCCACCGGAAGACCGAAGGGCGTTGTCCTCCGACACTACGGGAATGCCCACTATGTGGCAGATCTGCCGGGTAAGGAGATGGTCAATTCCATAAAGAAATACTGCAAGGTATATTGTTCCATCACGACCCTGTCCTTCGACATTTCCGTTATGGAATATACGCTGGCGCTGAACCTGGGTCTCACGCTGCTCTTCGCAAATGAGGCAGAGTGCAACAACGCTGACCTGCTGGGACAGCTCATGATGGAGAACAAGGCGGATGTGATCAGCGGAACGCCGACCCGTATCTTTACACTGCTGTCCTCGGACACCTTTAAGGATGCCCTTCGTCAGTACGGACAGCTGGTGATCTGCGGCGGAGAGAAATATTCCGAGAAACTGATGACCGAACTGAAGGCACTGGTTCCGCATCCGATGAATATCTACGGACCGTCGGAGATCACCATTTCCTGTAATGAGCATGATCTGACCGGAGAGGATGTGATCACTGTCGGTAAGCCGACACCGGGCGTTACGGAATACGTGGTGGATACGGACGGAAATGAACTGCCGGTTGGCGTGATCGGTGAGGTTTATATCGGCGGCTGGGGCGTCGGCATCGGATACAACAATCTGCCGGAGCTGACGGACGGACGTTTCATTGACTATAAAGGTGAGCGAATCTATAAATCCGGAGATTATGCAAGGTGGCTTCCGAACGGATATCTGGAGATCATCGGAAGAAAGGATAACCAGATCAAGCTTCGAGGGCTCCGGATCGAGCTGGGTGAGGTGGAGACCGTGCTGGCAGCCCAGGAGGGCATGAAGTACGTGGCCGTGAAGATCGAGAAGATCAACGGTATCGAGCATCTTTGCGCATGGTTCACGAATGACCGGAAGGTGGAGATCCCGGCACTGAAGGAAGCACTGTCGAAGACCCTGACTCCGTATATGGTACCGACTGCGTATATGCAGATGGATAAGATGCCGTTTATGCCCAACGGCAAGCTGGATATGAAGAATCTTCCGATCCCGGAGATCTACAGAGGAGAAGGGGATGCGGCAAGATCTGCGGCGGAGAAGGACTTCTCGGAGATCTTCTCGAAGCTGCTGAATGTGGAGAATGTTCTCGCGACGGAGAGTTTCTTTGACCTGGGCGGAACCTCACTGCTTGTAACCCAGGTGGTCATTGAGGCAGGAATGAAGGGCTACAACATCGTATTCGGCGATGTCTTCGCGAATCCCACACCCCGGGCCCTGGCAAAGCTTGTTGAGGCAGCGGATGCGGCGGAGAAATCCGAACGCGCTGAGGCTGACAGTGAGATCGAGGATTATGATTATACCGAGATTCACGAATTCCTGAAGAGGAATACACTTGAAAACTTTAAGAACGGAAAGAAGCATGAATTCGGAAATATCCTCGTGACGGGGGCTACCGGGTATCTGGGAATCCATATTCTGTACACGCTTCTGGAAAAGACGGACAGCAAGATCTACTGTCTGATCCGCTCCACCAAGGAGCAGTCAGCGGTGAGCCGTCTCAGTTCCCTGCTTTTCTATTACTTTGAAAAGGATTACAGGAGTCTTTTGGGCAAGCGTCTCTTTATCTGTGAGGGAGATGTAACGAGTAAGGAATCCTTCGCACAGCTTGCTTCGGAGAATATCAATACCGTCATCAACTGTGCGGCTATTGTAAAGCATTTTGCGCATGATTCCATCATTGAGGACGTAAATGTAGGCGGCGCAAAGAACGTGATCGATTTCTGCGTGGAGCAGGGAGCCATGATGATCCAGACCTCCACCATGAGCGTGATCGAGATCGGATATAAGGACAATACGCCGGTGGGATTCTCCCCGTCAGAGCAGACTCTTTACTGCGGACAGGACCTTACGAACCAGTATGTACGGTCCAAGTTTCTGGCGGAGCGCGCGATCCTGGAGGCGGTTCTGCATCGCGGCCTGAAGGCGAAGATCATGCGCTACGGCAACCTGTCCGCACGGTTTACCAACGGAGAGTTCCAGGTGAACTTCAATTCCAATGCGGCCATGGGACAGCTTCGTGCGTATGCGATCCTGGGCTGTGCACCGTATGACCAGGCGGAAGATCTGATGGAGTTCTCACCTATCGGTGTGGTTGCGGCAGCAACCGTCCGGCTATGCGAGACCCCGGAGGACTGCGTGGTCTTCCACGTGATCACGGATCAGTATATCTCCAAGGTTCATATCTTCCAGGAAATGGCCGAGGTAGGATATCCCGTAAAACTGATGGAGCGCGATGAGTATGAGAAGGCCTTTGCGGAGGCGGGAAGAAATCCGCGGAAGGCAGCCCTGCTGACAAGTCTCATGGCATATGATGTGGGTAAGGGCGAAAGAGAACGGGTGATGCTTCCCATGAACCGGGAGCATACCCTGCAGGTTCTGTACAGGCTCGGGTTTACCTGGCCTACCACCTCCTGGGATTATCTGAAGCGTTTCCTTCAGGTGCTGAACGGACTTGAATTCTTTGAAGAAAGCTTTGATCAGGAATAACGGAGACTTGGCACGGAGCGATACGTGATGTCATACTACCGGAGAGTGTTATCCGAACGTATCGGGTTTGAAGTATAGTTTTCGATTAGAAGTAATACAGAAAGAGGCGACATTATGATGCATTCTATTCGGACAAAATTTACGCTCACGATTGTGAGTGTAATTATCATCACTTTAAGCATCGCTACGATCATCGGTGTTGTTTCCATCAAGAAACTGTGAAGTGAAGATGCTGATCAGATGATCCATCTGACCGCCACCACAGGTGCTATGAATCTGGAGCAGTATTTTGAAAGTGTAGAACACTCCGCCCGGATGGTCTCAACTCTGGTATCGGACAGTTTTGACGGTATGTCCATTGAGGATCTGGCCGGACAGGTGGAGCATGCCCGGAATCCTGCAAAATATGGACATTTCGATTGTTGATCGCTAGATCGCACAGTTTAAGGCTCATGGTGAGTTCTACATCAATTCCACCGACGGTGAGCTGGATCACGATTCGGATGAGTACAAGATCCTCGCCATGCAGGATATCCAGTCGCTGATAGCAGTTCCGCTGCAGCTTGGCGGTGATATTATCGGTTTTCTCGGCGTAGACAATCCCCGGGCCAATACCAATACGCTGCTGATCCTGCAGGCGGTGTCCTCTTTTGTGGTCAACCAGCTGGGTAAGCAGCGCCAGGAGAAGCAGCGTATGATGCTCAGCGCTCTGACGGACGATTATGATGTCCTGATCCGCTCGGATATTGACTGTGACACCTTTGCGGTACTGCGGATGAACGACAGTTATCTGGATTATTGTCCGGAACTTTATTCCTATCGTTCCCTTTCCGCTTTTCTCGACCGGCTCAGTCATCTGAACGAAGAGGAATATGAATCCCTTCACACCCACGTAAACCTTGAGAGCATTAACCGGCATCTGATGCAGGTGCATGCGCTGTACCACAACTTCAGGCTTTTTGATAAGTCAGGGAACAACACGACCTTTCAGGTGAAGATCGTTCCGGTGGGCACCTGGCCGGAGTCCCGCAGGATACTCCTCGGTATCCACAACATTGAGGAAACCGTGCGGGCAGAGGAGAAGTAGCAGCATATGCCCAAGGAAGCACTGGAAAAGGCGGAATATGCGAACCATGCAAAAACCGCATTTTTCTCCAATATGAGCCACGAGATTCGAACGCCGATGAATGCCATCATCGGTCTGGATACCCTTGCATTGCATAGCGACACACTGGATGAGCAGACACGGGACTATCTGGAGAAGATCGGATCCAGTGCCCGGCATCTGCTGGATCTGATCAATGATATCCTGGATATGAGCCGCATTGAGTCCGGACGCATCACGCTGAGGAAAGAGGAATTCTCCTTCAGCGCCATGCTGGAGCAGATCAATACAATGGTCATGTCCCAGTGCAGCGACAAGGGTCTTGATTATAATACGTATATAAGCAGGCACTGCGATTGCCGTTGTTGCAGGGATCAAAGGAGTTGATGTGCCGGATCTGTTTTACATGAAGAAGGAGGCTCGCTATGAAGGAAACAGAATTTATTGAGGATAAGATCGTGGACATTTTCACGAAGCATACTGACTTTGAGGAGATAACGCCGGATGAGTATGCAGCTTTCTCCTATCCGAAGCATATAAAGATCATGAATTTTAAAACACGGCTCTTCCGGATTCATGATTATGGTCATTTGATGACCCTGCTGACGGATACGAGACTGGGCATGCAGCTGCTCACCTGCTCGTTCACGCCTTCCGAGGGTAAGAGTGTCCCATATCTGCTGATAGATGTCATGCTTATGAAGAAAAAGCGCATGATCTTTGTGGAATACTACGATCGTACAAGGAGCCGGATGTCGCAGCCCTTGTTGGACCGGGTATACCAAAAATATGCCGACCTCCCGGATCACGATGAGAAGCTGGCGTGGTACATTTCCGAGCGTACGGATTATTCACTCATCAAGGATATTCCGGGTGATATGGATAAAACCACGCTGGCACATGTGGCTGTGGACAGCGTGAGATCTTACAAGGTGGCCGCTTTCTCTGTGTCTTCAATGAGAGACAATCTCATCGGCCTGTACGAATTCAGACAGAGGATGATCGATGAAGGCAATCCGTCTTCCTCCGTACTGAAAAAGGTGTTCGGCAAAGAAGGATATGAACTCTTTTTCACCTCGTGTGTAATGCCGGGGAAACCGGAATCAAAAAAGGAGACTACCATATGAGAAGAAAATCAATTATTACCGCAGCATTACTGACATTTCTTTCGCCAGGAATGCTCTTATCGGATATGGGGGGCGCGGTCCTGGCTGCAGAGACAGGGACTACGAAATCATCCGCCGGCAAGTGGAAGAGGGAGTATGACGGCTGGACCTATACGGATGCGTCGGGGAAAGCCGTAACAAGCAAATGGAAGGAAATAGACGGTAAATGGTACTTCTTTAATAAGGGCAGTATCATGGAGAGTAATGCGTACCGGAACGGCTACTATCTTACGAACGGCGGTACGTGGGATGGAAAACCAGATGGCTGGATACAAAGGCAGCCCCGGACCTGAAGGAAGAGGTTGATAAGCTGCAGGAGGACGAAAGCCTCGTTCTGGACCTCTTGGGAATAATGTTATACGTAAAATGAAGGGGTTTGCTCACATGAGCAGCCCCTTTTTGCTTTGTGCTTTACAGCATACGTTTCTAATGAGTGACAGTCCCTGCTCCGCCATCCGGAGCGGCAGGCTAAGCGGATGGTTTTTATGGTCAAAGGCATTCGAATGTGATAAAATAAAAAGGTAAAATTCTTGTTGTTTGGAGTAAGGAAATGAACGAGGTAAAGGGAAGAGAAGGGTTTGGCAGCAGGTTGGGATTTATTCTCGTTAGCGCCGGATGCGCCATAGGGATCGGAAATGTATGGCGGTTTCCATACATAGCCGGAGAGTGCGGCGGCGCGATCTTTGTTCTGTTTTACATCTTGTTTCTTATCATCATGGGAGTTCCGGCGCTGACGATGGAGCTGGCGGTGGGACGCGCAAGCGGAAGATCGACCATGCGTGGCATGCAGAAGCTGGAAAGAAAGGGACAGTACTGGCATGTTCACGGATGGGTATGTTATCTCGGGAATGTGATCCTGATGATGTACTATACAACCGTAGCAGGATGGATGCTGTCTTATTTCTGGAAATTCCTCACCGGATTCTTTGAGGATAAGAAAACGGAGGATGTGACTTCGGTGTTCGACGATCTCCTGGCCAGTCCGGCGGAGATGCTGATCTTTATGGTGATCATTGTGATCCTCGGATTTGTTGTTCTTTCCTTCGGTGTACAGAAGGGACTGGAACGAGTTACCAAGGTGATCATGATCGGGCTTTTCGGGCTGATCCTTGTTCTTGTGGTGAACAGTCTCCTCTTGAAAGGCGGAGGAGAAGGACTTAAGTTTTATCTTATGCCGGACCCGGACAAGGCCGCTGAGGTCGGATGGGGAACGGTGATCACCAACGCCATGAACCAGGCGTTCTTCACCATCAGTCTCGGAATCGGTGCGATGGAGATCTTCGGCAGCTATATGTCCAGGGAATATACACTTACGGGTGAAGCCGTTCGGATCATATCACTGGATACCTTTGTGGCTTTGATGTCCGGACTGATCATATTTCCGGCATGCTCAGCCTTCGGTGTGGAAGCAAATCAGGGACCGTCCCTGATCTTTCTGACGCTGCCGCATATCTTTGCGAATATGGACGGAGGACGGATCTGGGGAACCATGTTTTTCCTTTTTATGGTATTTGCAAGCTTTTCAACGGTTACGGCGGTTTTTGAAAACCTGATACGGAGCTTGATGGATAATCTCGGATGGAAGAGGGCCCGGTCCATCGCGGTCAATTTTATTATTGTTCTGGTGACGGGAATCCCCTGTATTCTGGGATTCAATCTCTGGAGTGATATCCGTCTGTTCGGAGGAAAGGATATCCTTTCCTCTGAGGATTTTATAGTGAGCAATATTATTCTGCCGGCCGGAAGCATCGTATTCATGATCTTCTGCACCTGGAAATTCGGCTGGGGAGCGGATAAGTATCTGGAGGAAGCAAATACCGGTAAGGGGATTAAGATGTCAAAACGTCTGATCCCGTATTTTAAATATGTGCTCCCGGCACTTACGGCGTTTATTTTGGTTCAGGGCCTGATCTGAGGAGTATGATATTTGGGACGGTATCGGATAACAGCGGCAAACTGCATTTGTTATGCATGGACTGAAGGGAACAGGAGGGGGCTATGGATTATCAGGCAGTTGTAGACGGCTTTTCGGCAATGGCATGTATTGTTTCCGTCGAGAAAAATCCGGACAGAAATCAGAGAATATACCGCATTGTTACAGGAAACAGGGCTTATATTGAAACCATCGAGCATCCGGCTCCGGGGACGGAGATGCTGACGAATACCTTTACTCCGAATGCGAGTATACGACATATTTAACCAGGGATCTCAATTTTGAGGATTATTGTTACCGCTCGGCGATTGAGATGAAATGTCTGCATTCCTATGTGCATCCGGATCGAATTGCCGATATGAAGGGTGAATATTCACATGCATTCTATAAGGGACTTCTGCTCAGTGAGGAGGAAGGTGGCACGATCTTTATCAATGAGCCGGGCGGGAATGGGGATGTGATCCATGCCATGATCCGGAAGGTGATGAAGAATCCCGTGACGGGAGTCACCTCCTATGCATTTGCAGTACTCGGCATAACCCGTGTGGAATCAAAGGGACTTTCTTTCTCCAGTGTTGCAAGAGCGCTTTCGACGAATTATATCGCTCTTTACTATGTAGATCTGGAAACCGAAGAGTTTACGGAGTATTCTCCGTACAGGAATAAAGAAGAGATATCTGCAGAACGGACAGGGATTCATTTCTTTGATGCTGTCCGTAAGGATGCACCCGGTGCTTTGTACGACGAGGATCTGGACGCGTTCCTAACCGCTTTCACCAAGGAACATGTAAAGAATGCGCTTCGGAAATACGGTGCATTTAACTATACTTACAGGTTCATGATCGACGGTAAGCCTCAGTATGTGGCGATGAAGGCTGTAAGTATGGAAAATGAAAAGGGCAGGATCATAATCGGTGTCAGCAATGTGGATGCGGGTGTGCGGCAGCGGGAGACCATTGAACGGCTGAAGGCAGAGACCGCTACATATAACCGCGTTTCGGTTCTTATGGGGGATTTTGTATTCATATATACAGTGGATCCGGAGACGAACAGATATCTGGAATACAGCTGTGCAAGTGAATATGCGGAACTGGGGATACCGACAGAGGGAGAGGATTTCTTCCGGGACAGCCTGCGGGAAAGCGTCGGCAGGGTCCATGAGGATGATCTGGAACAATTCCTGAAAGAATTCAGAAAGGAGAATATTCTGGAAAAAACGAATAAGGGTGAGATATTCATTCTGGAATACAGGCTCCGATTGGGAAATGCAGTGGAAAAGGTCGGTCTTCGGGCCGGTATCGTAGAGGAGAAGGACGGACCGAAGCTGATCGTGGGACTGATCCGGAAGCATCGTGCATGAGGAAGCAGACTCTGTACGACATAAAAGAACATACATTAGGGACAAAAAGTTCTTGAAAAAGATTTTATATTCGATTAGCCTTCTCTTTAGGACGTCCTATCATACCAAAGAGGAGGCTTTTTATGAACAAAGATGAACTGCACAGGTACATATCTGAGAGTACCGGAAATGAGAGTAATATCTGTCAGATTTCGGCTGTCCGGCATGGGGAGACGGTATATGAGGACTGCTGGCACGGGTTCCGGGCTGAGGATGCGATGAATGTCAATTCCGTGACAAAGGGGGTTATGGCCTTACTTGCCGGAATTGCACTGGACAGGGGAGATATCCGAAGCGTTGATCAGAAGGTGATGGATTTCTTCCCGGATTACACCGTAAAGCGCGGGGAGAAGACAATCTATGAGGTGACGATCAGGCATCTCCTTACCATGACTGCACCGTATAAGTATAAGTCGGAGCCCTGGAAAAAGGTGTGCACGTCAATTGACTGGACCCTTGCAGTGCTTGACTATCTGGGAGGCCGGAAGGGGATCACGGGTGAATTCAAATACGCAACCCTCGGGATCCAGATCCTTGCAGGCGTGATCGAGAGATCCACGGGAGAGAAGTGCATAGATATAGCGAATAAATGTCTTTTCAAGCCCCTGGGCATCCCGGAACACCGGGTGCACGGAGACAGCTCGAAGGAGGATCAGTTTGATTTCTTCATGAATAAGAATCCCAGGAAGAATGAGTGGTACTCGGATCCTCAGGATACGGTGACCGCCGGCTGGGGGCTCTGTCTTTCGGCACGGGATATGGCAAGGCTGGGGGATATGGTGTTGCACGAAGGCATGTATGGCGGGAAAAGGATCATTTCCGAAGGATATATCCGTGACATGATAACGCCGCACCTGAAACTCGGTGAGCGGTTCGGTTTCATGAACTACGGGTATTTATGGTACAAACCCTATGATGACAGGGATGTGTATGCGGCGCTCGGTGACAGTGGGAACATTATCTATGTGAACAGGGAAAAGGAAATCGCAGTAGGGATCACCGGTACATTCAAACCGAGAATCTTTGACAGAGTGGAGTTTATCGAACAGAAGGTTTTGACAGTGATCTGACAGTATGTAGGGTATCTGTCTGCTATCACTGAAATATGCTTAAAAGGAGGACACAAAATGAAGAAACTAAAGAAAAGGACACGGGGGGTTGCACTTATGATGGTGACGGCAGCACTGTCCTTTTCGCTGGCCGGCTGCGGAGATTCAAAAGATTCGGGAGCCACGGAGGCGGGTACTACCGCAGCAACAGAGAGCGAGATTCCGGCTGATGATCCGATCTCCTTTGTAAAGAGCGGTGAGGTTTATTTTGATATCCGGATGGGAGATGGTCTGGCCGTCTCACTGGACGGACAGAAAATGACCGGTACATCCGCTGCATTAAAGTCCGGCGCTAAGGTCACGATCGACGGCCTGGATCCGGACGGATCCTGCGATTACATAGTGGTCTTTGCAACCAAGTCCCAAAATGAGGTGCATTTTCAAAAATACATCGGTAAAGGGGCCCCGAACAGCAGACTTGCCGACAACCTGACAAAACAGCTGGCTTTTGCGGCGGATAAGGTGTTTATTTCGGTCTATGAACCCGGAGGATCCTGGGATAAGAACCTGAGTGAGGCTTTGAACCACTTTATCGGTCAATAAGGAAATCAAACGCATAACGTAAGGATGGGCTGGATTTCGTATTGAGGTTATCCGGCCTGTTTGCTATAGGTTCGGTAAGAAGCTGAACGTGGAATATGATATTCAGGTAACCGGTTTCCGGCTTCCGCAGCTTTCCGTACAGCCACTGGTGGAAAATGCAGTCAAGCACGGCGTGGGAATGAAGAAGGGCGGAACCGTGAAGATTGCTACATGGGAAACGGATGAGGCTTACGAGGTGATCATTTCCGATGACGGCGTGGGCTTCGATCCTGATGAGGTGAAACAGCGTCAGGAGAACGAAAGTGACGGCCGTTCCCATGTGGGAATGGAGAATACAAAGCGGCGCCTCAGGGAGATGTGAGGCGGCGAGGTTGTGATCGAAAGCGTCGTCAATGAAGGAACCACCGCCAGGATGATCCCGCCGAAGAGCAGCCAGACCCCTGAGTCAGCCTGAGCGGGCGCAGCAACCCGGTGGTTTGCATTATGCGCCGAATCGACCAAGCGGTAGCGCGAAGGATCTCCCAACAGAAGGAGATTCTTCGGCCTGATGGCCCTGGAATGACAAGGCATGTCATTCTGAGCGGAGCGAAGGATCTAAAAAGGAGGAACACTATGCGGATACTGTGCCTTGATGATGAATACCTGGCACTCCAGATGCTGGAGAACTGCGTACGGGAAGTAAAGCCGGATGCGGATGTGGATGGGTTCGACGACCAGGATGAACTGCTGGAGGAAGCCGAAAAATCCGGCTGTGATGTGGCATTTCTGGATATCCATATGCGCGGAATGAACGGTGTGGAGGTGGCGAAGCGCCTGAAGGAGATCAATCCGAAGATGAATATCATCTTTGTCACCGGTTTCTCCGAGTATAAGGGAGAAGCCATGGATATGAAGGCTTCCGGATATATCATGAAACCCGTAACGAAGGAAGAGGTGGCCGCGGAACTGGATGATCTGAGGTTCCCGATCGTTCCGAAGAAGAATGTAAGGCTGCGGATCCAATGCTTCGGCAATTTTGATGTATTCATGCCAAACGGTGAGCATGTCCGTTTCGAGAGGTCCAAAGCGAAGGAGGTTTTCGCTTATCTTGTGCACCGGCACGGAAGCTCCTGTACCTTACGGGAGATATTCGCCGTGATCTTTGAGGACGAACCTTATGAGAAGAAGCTCCAGAATCTGCTGCAGACCTATATTTACGCCATGATCAAGAGCCTGAAGGAGGTTGGAGCGGAGGATGTGATCGTCAGAAGCTACAATGCCCTGGCGGTGAATCCGGATCTGCTGGATTGTGATTATTACCGGTTCAAGGAACTGGATGCAGGGGCCGTAAATGCCTATGAGTGCGAGTATATGAGCCAGTATTCCTGGGCGGATTTCCTGTATAATGATTTCTGATGCGTGAGGAAAACGAAAAGTCCTGATGACCTGTTCATGGAGCGGTCATCAGGACTTTTCGGTATTACTTTAACGGTATGGCTCCGGGTTCTCTTTTCATAGAAAAAGATTTCAAAGATGCCTGATAAGTGGTATAATTTATAGAATAGACATATGCCGGAGATATGGCGTTTTATATGGAAAATGAACAGTGAAAGAAGGGCCGGGATGACACGTGGAAAAATTAGAAAGAAGTTCGGAAAAAGGCTGACGGTCGCTGTTTCTGTCATACTGATCTGCAGTTTTTTTTCCGGGTGTATAAAAAATGCGGAAGGGACGGAGGAAAGCGCGGATACACAGGCTGCAGAAGAGGGAAAACGATTCTCGGAAGGCGTGGATACTCCCATCGAGGTGACAGGCTATGATACCTTTAAAGGAGCCGATGCGGATTGCTTTTTGAAGGCCGGAGATAAGGTGGCTGTGATCTCTCCGTCATCGCTTCCTACCAGAGCCCAGACGGATGCCACGATCAATGGCCTTAAGGAATGGGGATATGTTCCGGTGGAGGGGAAATATGTCTGTACCGTGGACCGGACACTGGATAACTGCCGGGAGGACCTGGAGTGGGCCCTTTCGGATCCGGAGATCAATGGGATCTTCTGTGTGCGGGGAGGATATGCATCCTGCGAGGTTGTGGAGGCCATGGATCGGAAACTGATCGGGGAAGCGAAGAAACCCATCATCGGGTTCAGTGATATCACGGCATGTCATTCGGCCTGGACCGTGGCAGGGGTTCCCTCCATTCATGCATCCATGAGCGCTGCATTTTCGGAGCTTCCGGAGGAGTGTGCAGAGGCAGAAAGAAGAATGCTTCAGGGAGATATCCCTGTATATAAATGTGCAGGCAGCGAGTATGATAACCCGGGGAGTGCAGAGGGAATCCTGGTGGGCGGGAATCAGACGATCATGATGACCGTGGCAGATACCGCATATGACAGTACAAAACCGGATCAACCCTATATCCTGTTCCTGGAGGATTGTGAATGTGATTATCATCAGGTGCATTATGCCATGACGGTTCTTAAGAATAAGGGCATTTTGGAGCATGCATCCGGTATTATTCTGGGAGAATGGACGGATACGGATCCGGAATCCGGCGATTATGTGGGGGATTCCAGAGGAGGACAGTTCCGTTCGGTATATGACATGATCTGCAGACAGTTTCTAAAGGACCTGGATATCCCGATCGCCTATGGATTTCCCGGGGGTCATGGGGAGAAGAACTATCCGTTACTGATGGGTGAGAAGGTACGGCTTAACGTTACACGGGATAGTTTTACACTGGAATGGATCGGATACGAAGAATAAATCGAAGACGAAGAATAAATCAGGGGGAGAATGAATGAGAACGATCAAGGAACGGAAAAAGAAGGAAAAGAGTTCAGAAAGACGGTATCCAGAAGTGATCTGGGTCTCTGGGAGGTAAAGAAAAACCGCCCGGTGGTGAAGGAACTGCTTGTGAAACAGGAAGAAACAAGAGTTCCGCAGCTGATCCCGGAACGACGGAAGAGAATGCCGGTTTCTCCTTTCACCTTCTTCCGCGGCTCTGCGATCCTTCAGGCACATGACCTGGCATCCATGGCAGGAACGTGGTTCCGTGTGCAGGCTTGCGGGGGATTCTGACAGAGATTGTGACAGAGGAAACCATCAGCAAGTACATGGAATTTCTCGGGAATGAGGAGGTATTCGGGATCCTGACGGACGATTCAGCTGCATGGGGGCCTGTGACAGGGAATCCGGACAGCCGTTGGGTATCCTTACTGCCGAGATCCATATGGATCATATCCGGATAAGAAGGGTCCGGGTTCTTCCGGAGGCGGAAGGTACGGCACGGGCCCTGATGGATATTGTAACAGATCTGCCGGAGGATATGGCACTTCCCGTCCTTTTCTTCGGAACGGATGAGGATGTGGATGAGAAACTGCTCACGGAGAGCGGTTTTACGGAAACAGACTGCAGGTATTCCTGTATTGAAGGAATCCTCACGGACTTTAAGGCAATTGAAACTCCGCCGAAATGTGATATCGGTACACTGGATCAGGCGCCTTTTCCGAAGGTGGAAAGCTTCGTATTGGGATCGGAACATGACCGGATCCTGCTGACACCGGAAGCGAAAAAGAAGCTGGTCCGGAAGAGGTGGAGAAATACGATCTTTGTTGTGCTGCCGATCATCGTTGTCTTCTTTACTCTGTAGTGACAAAAAAAAAGGCAGATGAACGGACGAAGGGGCTGTCGCATTAAACTGATGCGACGGCCCTTTCTTCTGATAAAAATCCGGCCATTCGGCCGGATTTCGTACAGATTTGATTATAAATAAGCGGCTTTTCTGTGGATAAGCGTCATTAAATAAAAGGTGCCATGTTG
>JAFRWY010000034.1 GCA_017437905.1 Eubacterium sp. | reverse complement strand
TGATAGCCGTTCATTCCCTGCTGGTACCCGTTCATTCCCTGCTGGTACCCATTCATTCCCTGCTGATAGCCGTTCATTCCCTGCTGGTACCCGTTCATTCCCTGCTGGTACCCGTTCATTCCCTGCTGATAGCCGTTCATTCCCTGCTGGTACCCGTTCATTCCCTGCTGGTACCCGTTCATTCCCTGCTGATAACCATACATTCCATAGGATTGATCATAACCGTAACTATCCTGTACGGAGTTATAGGTTCCGTACGGGACGATCGCATACTCCGATGATACGGTTGCCACGTCCTGCGCCCCTGAATCCGTTCCACTTTGGGATGCTCCTGTTTGATTATAACCCTGACCAGCCGTTCCCCCCTGATTATATGTCCCGCAGGACATACAATATCCTAGAGCACTCATCTCCCTTCCGCATCCGATACACCTCATATAATAGCCTCCATTCTCGCCACATGGTTTTTTTGCCATATCTGACAATATTATACTTCCTGCCCCCTTCTTACGCAAGGCATTCCGAAGGGTTCTTTCCAAATAGATCACTGAAAAAAGATAACCCCCGACCTTTCGATCGGAGGTTATCCCCTTACATGCTATATTACCATTCTCCTGACTTTTCACAGTAGACTGTTTGCTCAAATGATTCATCCAGAAGGAAGCTTCCTCCCGAATACTGTGTGCTTAAATAAAGGCAATAATATGTTTTTCCTTTCGTCAGATCCTTCATTTCCACATCCAGTTCTGACAGTTCCATCGAATACAGGCTATACGAGCCTGCACTCCTGCTCAGGATGTTATCCGCCAGTTCTTTCGCTTTGCCGGCATCCATTTTTCTGATATTCGTAAAACGTCCGATCGAATTGCCGTTATCGAGCCATTCTTTCCGGATGCTTCCATCCTCGTCGATGAGCAGATTATTTCCGCCATCATAAAAATATACGATTCTCCATTCCGGCGGTATTTCCTCACCGTTCAGCACCTTATAGAAATCACGAACCGCCCAGAGACTTGCACCATCTACGTTCTTATATTCCATTTCATAATGGTAATCCTTATATGTGGCACTCTCTCCAAACGGTGTCACTTTCAAAGTGGCACTGATACTGAACCTGTCTCCCCTCCGTTCCGCAGAATTAAACTCCACGGACTCAAATATATCACTATCCGTTCCATCCGGTGAAATGTAATAATACCCGTCATGATAATAGAACTGACTGTAATCGTTTCCGTCTCCACCACGATAGGTATACTGATGGTCCTCACCGCGCTGTTTCGCCACTTCTATATCTTCATCCGTCATATTGAATATATTCTTTGCAGCCCAGAGCACATCGGCTTCCCTGATGCCGTACCACTCTCCATAAACCCCTGCCGGTCCTGCATGGTGATAGTTCATAGGATTGCCCTCACTGATCTCAATCCCTTCGATCTTCTGTATCGTCAATATACCCGTAATACTGTAAAGTGTATTATAGCTTACGGTAACGGGAGAATAGTTATAATAGTACTCCGCAGCGATCAGTCTTTCCAGCTTCTTCTGATCCGGAATCTCATCCCCGGTAATCGTAATTCCGCCAAGTGACACATCCGGTTCCGTGATCGTCTGACCGGAAATAACGCTGATCTCCTTCTCCCAGGGCGCAAAACCTTCTGCCTCAACCGTGATCTTCCAGGTTCCCTCTTCCAGAACCAGTACGGCTTTTCCATCCTCTCCGGGGGTACCTGTTTCCGTACTTCCGGATGCATTTTCTGCCTTCACGGAGACCTTGGACATGTCGGAAATAAAGGAAAGGGTCTCCGCATCCAGTGTCAGTTCCAGAGTCCCGCCCTTCGGCTGATTCTCTTCGATCTCCTTCTGCATCTCTTCCTTCAGTCCGGAGGAAGATCCGCCTCCCTTCCTGGCCTTCGCCGCTTCGGTTGCCATATAAAGGTTCAGGTAACCGCGATCTGTCCCTTCCACCGTGTAATAACAGTTATCCAGAAGGATATCCTTCACTTCGCTCATTTCCGTTGTGGGAAGAATCCCCATCACAAGAGCACAGCCGCCGGATACAAATGCCGCGGCCTCGCTGGTGCCGTCCCGCATCTCCGTCCGGTCTCCGGGAATATCGGAAAGAACATTTCGTCCCGGCGCGTAGATATCGATCCGGTCACCGGAATTGGTTGTTGCAGTGGTTTTATACCCCCGCAGGGTACTTCCGTTATAATCACACTCCGCACCGCCGACTGCCAGGATCCGCGCCTGTACGGATTTCTTCCCTATACCGAGAAGAAAGGCTTTCCCGAGGTCTGTCTTTCCCTCATCTCCTGCAGACTTCACGATCAGGAAATCCTTCCCGTCTTCGATCCATTTCTGCAGGAAATACTCCATCTCTTCATTTGCGACAGCCATCAGCTGTTCCCATTTGGCGTCATCCATATCCGTCTGCTCGAGATCCATGCTGATATTGACAAGACGGATGTTGTTCTCAAACATTTTGGACAGAGCATATCTGTATTCAAATGTGGAAGTAAGAGAATACCCGTCATCGATCCCCGGCTGTCCGGAGGTTGCATAGGCCCGAAGTACCGCATTCTGGGCCACACCGGAGATTCCGAACTGGTCATCCATCTTAGCACTGATGATCCCGGCAATATGCGTTCCATGCGCAAGTCGTTTTTCATTGATGGCGTCCGTGTCGCTGAGGGTTCCCTCCCCATACATTCCTTCATATGGTTTGTATAGCTCCGCAACGTTCGATCTGCCGTCTGCATCCGTCGGATTGCCTTCCACCGGTTCATCCGTCCCCTGTTCCTGCGACAGTTTCTTCTTCGTCTTAACCGCCTCGAACCGGTCTGTCAGATCCTTATGTTTCGTATCAAAGACCGTATCTATCATTCCGACATTTGTCTTCTGATACTGTGCCACGGAATCAAGAGAATCCCAGACCTTCGGTGCCCAGACAGACTCTACGGCCCAGTTATTTCCGCCGGGACTGTAAATGTTCCACTCAAGATCCGTACCATACGGTTCCTTCTCGTTATTATCATCCTTCCAGGGATTGTCGGCATATTTGAAGCCGCCCTGGGTTCCGTAAGCATAATGCAGACTGACGGAAGCAACCAGGCTGTTCTTCTCCCATTCCCCGATGATCCGTTCCAGATCCGCTTTCTCCGTCTCGTCACCGAACTGGATCTGGTAATCCTTGCTGACCGGAATGCGTCCGACGATCTCACCGGATTCCTCCTTCACGAGTTTTTGGATCTTATCTTCCGAAGCATCTTCTTTTCCCCGAAGAAGAAGCTGGTGCATAACATATCTGGAGCCATCCGGATCTACCATGACATCCTTTGCATCAAACTTCTTCCAGGAGGCTTCTTCCGCCTGTTTCTTCTTCAGTGCACGGATTCCGAAGAACACTCCTACCCCGACGCCCGCAAGAAGCACAACAAGAAGTGCGATCTTAAGTGCCAGATGCTTCGGCTTCGCCTTTACACGGCGGGTTTTCTGATTCTTCCTTTCTTCCTTCCGCTCGGCTCTGGTTTCCTTCCCTTTTTCGCCTGTTTTTGTGCCGGTCAGTGTCCCGTTCCGGGTTCCCGCCTGTGTCGGATGCCCTGCTTTCAACTGATCCGTATCCGAGACCGTGACGCGGCTGGTGGGGATCAGGGACTGCGGGGTCTTCGCCGTAGGAATACCTCCCGTGGGGATCCTGTCCCGGGACGCTCCCGCGGCCGGAGTTCTCCCTGCCTGGTTCATTCCCTGAGGATTCTGCCCGCCGCGTGGTACATGATTCCCTGCCTGGTTCATCCCCGAAGGATTCTGTCCGCCGCGTGGTGCATGATTCCCTGCCTGGTTCATCCCCTGAGGATTCTGCCCGCCATGAGGTACATTGTTACCTGCCACACTGCCTGCCGGGGCTGTATGGCCTGCAGGTGCAGCGCTGCCCGGCCGTTCCGGAGACGCCGGATTACCCGCAGGTGTCCTTCCCCCCGGAACGATCCAGCCGCACATCGGGCATACGCCGGTCCTTTCATCAAAGTTATAACCGCACACGTTACAAAACATGCTGTTTCTCCCTTATTCTCTCCCGTATTCTTTTATCATTTCATCATTAATACTGACCTGCAGCCATACCGAAGAGCCATGTTCCGTCTGCCTCGGTCAGATAATGCATGGAACCGCCTCCGCCGGGGTATTCATCAACCAAAGAACGATAATGCGACGATTCTGTTTCAATATGATATTCCTTCCCCGTCGTGATCCCGAAGGAATTGGATTCAACACTCTCAACCTTCATGGAATAGATCACATGCAGGTATTCCCTTATTTCCTGTTCATTACTGGTGTTTTCCTGTTCATTTACCTTGATCTCAAAATCCGTGAATCTGCCCTTCGACCATGTATCCGAGCTCCGGGAGCCCAGCCGGAAGCTTCCATCCGCATAAACGATAAGAATCCCTTCATCATCGCCCTCAACATAGCAGGAGTATGGGAAGACCAGATTGAGAACTTTCTTATCTCTGATGGTTTCCTCCGTAACGGAGATCAGATACGTATTGTAGTTCTCGTAAGTTGAAAAAGTGTTGTCCATGCCTTCGATAAACTGATATCTACCCCCTTCCGGGCGTAATTCCTTCAAATGCTCCTTTGTTCCGAGCACCAGGAGCCAATCCCCGGCCGGAAGCTCCAGCTTCATTTTTCCTTTCTTGTTAAATGTTGTTTCAAATGTGATATTTCTCGTAAAATCATAGTAATCAAACGCTCTGACCGAGTAATCCTGATAATCCGGATGCTTCTGCATGTAGAGATCGCTCAGCTGTACTCTCGCCAGATCCTTCGGCTTTAATGTAACGGTCTGCTCCGCCTTCTCACCCGCCTTCGCGGTCACCTGCATTTCATATGCATCATAATCTTCACATTCGATCCTCAGATTCCAGTCTCCCGGATCCAGGCGCAGGAACAGTGTTCCGTCCGAAGCAAAGGAATACTCCTTTTCTATCTTCCCCTTTGTTGCCACGCAGCTAACTTCTGTTGTGTCCTCAATATCCGTCAGAATACCCGCATCCAGGGAAAGGGTAAGATTCCCCTTCGTGTCCATTAGTTCGAAGTTTTCCATCACCACAGGTGCATCCACCGTAACGATCTGCTCAAATGTATAAGGCTGATAGCCTTCCGCTTCCACGGTGATCTTCCAGGTACCTTCCTCCAGTTCCAGTTCGGCTTCTCCCTTCTCATTAAAGGAAAATTCTTTCTTTTCCGTTCCCTTCTCGGCAGTTCCCTTAATCCCGGAGACATCTCCGATCCGATCCAGGAAGTTCTTATCCAGAGCGATCACTATGGTGCCTGCCTTCTCCACCGAAGCCGCATCTGTGGTCTCACTGCTTCCGAATTCCGAACCAAACCGCCCTTTTTCTTTCGGCTCATCCTTCTTTAAAAGCGCGCGTACACCAAAGAAGCCCCCTGCCAGACATCCCGCCACCAGAAGCGAAATGAGAATGATCTTTCCCCAGGGAAGTCCCGGCTTCTCTCCGGAAGGATCCTTCCCGTTTCCCGACCGGAGGGGTGCAGCCTGTCCCGTGTTCCCTCCTCCGGTGGATGCGTTGTCCCGTCCCCCTCCCGAAGAAGATGTGCCGGAATGTTTCGTATTTCTTCCGGTCTGGGATGTCCCGGTCCGGTTCGCGGTTCTTCCCATGACCGGAGGGATCCGCTGTCCCGCCGGGCCGCCCATCATTCCATATTCATTCTGCATCAGATCAGGGATATCCTCCGGAGGAATGACCGTGGTCGGCATTTCCGGTTCAAAAACCACATTCTGCGCCGCCGGTTGCCTTCCGGCCTGTGGCTCTGATGCATTATCATAAGGAGTCGGTGAGCCGCAGACAGGGCAGATTCCCACAGGGATCTTTATCTCACTTCCGCATGTATTGCAAAAAAACATACCTTTCCCTCCCGTTTTTCATCCATTTACTCCAGTACCAGTTCGTCGCCGGGCTGCAGGACGATCCGGCCCGGTACATCAAGGCTCTCCGCCACTGACCGGTCGAAACCGTTTGCATTATCCGACGGAACCATGTGATACGGAATACTGTGCTTTGCGCCCACAAGACGTGCACATTCGGTCGCCTCTGCCACATCCATGTTATACACGCCGTCACAGCAGAAGAATGCATAATCCAGGTTTCTTCCCGAAAGAGTACTCATTTGCGGGGTCGTGGACGTGTCTCCGGACAGATACAACGTCGTTCCGTTTGAAAAAGTAAGAATATATCCGACGCATTCCTTCTCGTTATGATTTCTGTTGTAACCCGCCTCGACGGCTTCCACCTTCACATATCCCAGATCGAAGTTCTGATGCTGCCCGTCAACGATCGATTCCTTCCATGAGATCGTCTGACACTCCGCGCTCTTCGTTCCGATCAGATCCGTCTTCGTATGATCATAATGCGCATGTGTCATAAGGATCAGATCCGCCGGTACATCATATCCCTTTCCCATAAAAGGATCCACATAGATGGTCTTGCCCTCCGGCGTGCTGATCCTCACACTGGCATGCCCCTGATACAGTAATGTTGCTGCTTCCATGGTAGTTCCTCCTTCTTCCGTTTCTGCTTCCGTTATCTGCCCAGTAAGAGCCTCCGTACCGGTCTGTTCCGTTTCCTTTGATTCCGTCCGGGGTTCTCCGGTACTATCCTCCTGCCTCCCGGTCACCGCCTCTCCGGAGGTGGTCATTTCAGTAGTATCCGGAAGATTCGTATCCTCGCTCTTCCCACAACCGGTGATGGACAACACCAGAAGAAGTACAACATAAATAACCCTGTACATCCGTTTCATATCTCTTCTCCCCCAATCCGTAAGGTATCCCTGATCATTATGTTGATTCTCAGAAGTTCCGCATACATGGCGGTCATACGGAGACCGTACATATATGTCTTTCTTCATTTTTGCAGACACCTGATATGGATACTATTATACCAAACCGCAGTGGATTATGGTATAACGGTTTCTTTCCGATCGGTGTTTACTGATCTTCATTTCATCCCCCATCGAAATCTTTCCAGATCAACCACACCATCGGTTACTTCAACTCCTTCCGCCTCCAACAGCTTCGCCTGAACCTCCATGCCACCGAATGCGAATCCACCGGCAAGTTCTCCCTTCGCATTCACCACACGGAAACATGGTATGTTCTCCGGATCCGGATTCTTATGGAGTGCATTTCCTACCGCACGTGCCATCTTCCGGTCTCCGGCAAGTTCCGCAATGTCCGCATATGTTGCAACGCGGCCGTAGGGAATCTTCTTTACAGCCTCGTAGATTCTTTTGGAAGGACAGTCACTGATCAGTTCATAACTCTCCCGGATCATCCGCCTGACGTCCCTGTCCGGAATACTGCCGTCAAGAATTATGGTATTCCAATGCTCCTTATTCTGATGGTATCCGGGGATCACCGACGGATACAGATTCCTCCAGAAATACGCCTTCTCCGGATCAACCTTCACATTCAGATTGATTAATCCGTTTCTCTCATATGTCCACAGGAATGCCTTCCCGTTTCCTTTATATCGAACCAGCTGCCAATTCGGATCATGAAAAGGCGCGTCCTGCCATGTATCCGGAAATGACAAGCCGTAGGTTAATGCCTGTTTTCTCGTCTTCATCCTAATTCCCATCCTGTTTTTTTGTTTACCGGATTAAGCAACCGTATACGGTTCCGGATCCGTTCTTCTATTGTTACGCAGTTACACATGGATTCCGCAGTTCCGACGACCCGAAACCACTCTTATTCTACCATGTCTTTCTGAGCTTTGCGATGGTGTATTGCTCATAAACACGCACAAAACAACAGGAACATGGGCAGTTGGCGGCCATCCCTTTTCTGAGACTTCCGATCCCCTAATGTAAAAAAAGAACAGCGATTTCAAACCGCTGCTCTTTTATGATGATCCGTTTACACGGAAATTATTTCAGCCAGGATGCTGCAGTTTTTGCTGCAGACTTGAAGAGTGCCACACCCTTAGCGATCTTTACGATCACAAGGATCACTCCGAAAAGGCCAAGTGCAGTGCCGATGATCGCCATGATCAGGCTTGCCTTATTGTGTCTGCGTCTGCTGGATACGATACCCGGGATACCGAGACCGATGGCAAGCAGTCCGTTGATCAGTGTAAGACCAAGCAGAATGAAGGATGTGATCACGGTCAGGATTCCGAAGATCAAAGATGCGATCGCAAGTCCGGATACCTTGGAGTTTCCATATACCATCTGTCCTGCTGCAGCGCCGGGAACCATCTGCTGTGCGAATCCCTGCTGTACATATCCCTGACCTGTGTAAGCCATCGGTACAGAGCCGGCGCCTACGGTTGCAACCTGCATCTGGGGATATGCCTGCGGTGCATATGCGTAACCATATTCATAACTACGAGACTGTGCAGTTGCTGCACTGAGCTTTGTTCCGCAAGCCATGCAGTAGCTCATTCCGTTTCCATTTTCCTTTCCACAATTCGGGCACTTCATAATCTTTTCCTCCTTAATCTTTCCTTTTAGATTTTTGTTTTTGCCGTTTTGTTCGGCTGTGTTTTCCTTACAAGTATGTTATAACACAGGAGGTAAGATACAATTTTTGCACAAAAAGGGGAGTCAGTGGTAATCCATGTTTTACACGAGGATGCCTCCGGAGAGCATCCCCGATCATTTTAACTTCAGTGCCCGGTAACGGTTTACCATGGCGTATAGTTCCTGTTTTCTTACCATGGCAAGATTTCCGGGAATGCTTCCTCCGTGGACTACGGAAAAGCCCTGTTTCTTAAGACTATCGTACAACCGTTCCACACAGGCAGAAAGAAGGGTCCTTCCGTCGAAATAGTCTTCTTCCAGTGTGCGGAGCAGCATGCCCAGAAGATTCGCCTGCTCAGGATCCACAACCTGTTCCACAAAACGAAGCTCCACGGATTCGTGATTAAGAGAAATGCTGTCGGTCCCGGAGCCGCGAACCTTCACCCGACGGGAATCGAGAAGCGCTTCATTTCGAACGGGAACCCGTAAGTCCTTTACATCGGACATTTTACGTTTCTCTGCAGGTTGCACAGCGGAAATGCCCGGGGCGACCGATCCTTCTTCCGACTGCCGGTGTGACCCGGAATCCGGCACGAGTCTCACATCCGTTTCCGGTGCGGCCGCTGCGGCTTTCTTTGCGATCCCGGTGATATCCAGCGGTTTATATTCCTTCATCTGCAGGATCCGGTCCGCCACATGGAAGAAGGCTCCGGAGCTTCCGGCTACAAGCACCGTGGATATGCCGCTTTCCTCGTACAGCTCCCGCATACGTCCCAGGAAGGGAACGATGGGTTCCTGTTCCGGATGGATCACGGACTGCATAAGAGCATCCCGCACCATGAAATTCGTAGCGCTGGTATCTTCATCGATCAGAAGGGTGCGGCTGCCGGAAAGAACCGCTTCCATGGTATTGGAGGCTTGGGACGTACTGCCGCTGGCATCCTCCGTGGAGAAAGAAACCGTATCCTTTCCGTTGGGAAGGTTTCGGATAAATGTACTGATATCCAGTTTCTTCACGCTTCTTCCGTCTTCGGACCGGATCTTCATCGCGGTATCTTCCGTAAGTACATATTCCCTTCCGTCACCCGGAATATGATTATAGACACCCCGCTCGATAGCCTGGAGCAGAGTGGATTTGCCGTGGTATCCGCCGCCTACGATGAGGGTAATTCCACACTTTATCCCAAGTCCCGTGATCGTCCGGTCATTGGGGAGTCTCAGAGTCACCCTGTCCTCCACAGGACTTTCAAAAGGAACCGCCGAAGCCATGGGGGTATCGTCCACACCGCTTTTTCTGGGAAGGATCGCACCGTCCGCGATAAAAGCCACAAGCCCCTGTCCGGCCAGCTGTTCCCGGATTGCTTTCTGGTCATCCGAAAGAGCGATCCATGTTTCCTGCTTTTCCTTCGGCACAGCCCGGGACAGAAGACTTCTCTCAACAGCAGCAGGAACAAGCTCAAAGAGCATTTTCTTCAGTTCCATGGCGAGGGTTGTCCGGCCGGCTGCGGGAAAGCCTGCTGAAAAACGTACCGTGATGGTTCCTGTCTTAGGATCGATGGTAAGTGCGGAGCGTTCCAGAACTGCCTCACCGCACCGGCTTACGGAAAGGGTACCGCTCTTCCCGGATCCCTTTGCCAGGTGACTGCATTTTGAAAGTTCCCGCCCGAATCCCCGGAGCAAAAGATCCTGCAGCATGATCCGCCGGTGAGGCTGGTTATAATACTCTGCGGGAAATCCGTGTTTCTCCTTTTCAATCCGGATACTAAGGGATGACGGTGCCGCAAAAGGGTCTCCCTGCACATGATCAACGGAAAGAGTATAAAGCGGAAAATGGTAACCTCCCTTCAGGGCCTTGTAGGCCGGATAGGGTTTATGATCATTCTGGCGTAACAGTCTGTCGAGGTTCTGCATGATATCTCCTTTCGGGTGGTGACATTTTCTCTAAAATACTCCAGAACGACGAGATTTTCAAGGTTATCAGTTCAAGTCTCATATTACCCGCCGCCAAAAAGACGGGGATCTTCTCACACTGAGATAAAAAAGACGGGGCATCCTGTGCCCCGTCTTCATCCCTATAGGTATCCGTTCATGATGACTGTTCTCATCTGAAGATATCGATCATCAGATTTTGAAAGAATAACCCATGTCGTTTCCTTCTTCATCAAGGACTACAAAACTCCAATTGAAGCATCCTCCTTCACCGATCCAGGTGTCACCGAACAGCCGCTTTCCGGAGATCACATACTCATGACCCTCTACAAACGGGGAAACCTGACCTTCTTCCACGGACGTGCACTTCACTCTGATCTCCCAGTGTTCGATGTAATATCCGTCTCCCTCTTCTACAAAAGAATTATCACCTACAAATTCAAACCTTGCCTTATACTGAGCAGCATGTCCATCCTTATCTTCGCATCTGCCTTCTACGCTTCCATCCGAGAAGAAGCGGAAGTAGTTCCCGGATTCATCACTGTACCGGTCCGGAAGCAGTTCCATTCCGATCGTGATCGTGTCCTGATTTTTGATCTGTTCTGAAGTTATATCGATCTCATATAATGTGTCCGGCACGAGACTGTCCTCGTCTGTAAGGATCCATTTTCCGGTTTCCACTTCTACGGTTGCTTCTCCGTTCTCTCCAAATGTAATTTCCTGCCTTGCCTCCTTTATCAGGTTCATATCCCAGCCGGAAAAACCGCGATAGCAAAGATAATAGTACGCGCAATTGTCAGGGGTCTTCCATGTAGGATAAAGGTAAAATGTCTGGCCGTTCATCTCCTGCTTATTCCAGGTCATGCGAAGTGTCACCTTTCCGGACTTTACTTCCTCCTCGGCCGGAGTCGTATTTGTCTCCATCTGCTCCATCTCGGCATTTTCCTCGGACGGATCGATCTTATCGGTTGTTCTCTTAGCCTGGTTCTTCTGCTCAGCCTTCTTAGCCTCTTCCTCTGCCTTCTTCTCAGCCTCTTCCCTTGCCTTACTCTTTTCCTCTTCCTCTGCCTGCTTCTGCACATCCTTTACAAATTCTGTAATCTGCTTACTGGATCCTTTCACCTGATTGTTTTCGGAAGAGTCCGCCTTTACTTCTACCTCCGGGATCACTGCATCGGAAGCCGCATCTGCATCAGCTGTCTTTGCTTCTTCATTCGCAGTTGCTGTCAGTTCCTGATACTCCTTCTTCTCAGCATCCATCTGCTTCTCTGCCAGAAGCTGCATTTTGTCGGCAAGACCTGCCTCTGTGGCACCTTCCGGATTACTCTGGTACTGATCAACATCAACATCCGCTTCTGCTTCGATCGTCTCTGCATTTACGATATCCTGATCATCGTTTTTTCCAAGGAAGAAGATTCCACCGACCACGAGCGCAGCCAGAACAACTGCACTGCCGGCACCGATAGCGATCTTTCCCGCCATCGTCGAGAAAAACGAACGTGCCTTCTTCTCTTCCTCTTCCTCTTCATCTTCGGAAATGTCATAATCTTCGTTGAGCATGCGGGTCACCCCACCGTCAGCCGTGTCTTCTGCCACGCTTATGATCCACTGCGGAAATGTATCCGGATCCGCTACTTCCCCGATTCTTGTCCAGGCATTCTCATAAACCTCTGCTATGAGGCTGTCAGCCATATCGACATTTCCGGTCTCTCTGACCAGATACTCATATACACTCTGTACCGTGCTGGCATATAAAAAGTCGTAGCCTTCCTTGTGTCCTCTGCGGGAAAGATAGATTGCTTCCTGATAATTGTTGATCATAACCGTGACCTCCTTCATAATCTGTCCGGCGTTTTGCTGCCGCTTTTTTCTTCGTCCTTACAAGTATAGTTATATCAGGCACACGGTAATCTTTTTCTGCACAAAAAAACGGCCGGAGAGCATCCGACCGTTTCCGTTCTCTTTTCATATTCACCTGTCAGCCGCAGGATCATTTCCTACAGTTTACTGATCCAGGTGAAGAAGGAAATACCCTTAACTACAAGCATGATCGACGGGATCAATGCGATAATGCCCAGGATCAATCCTGCGATCGCCATACCCAAGCCGCTCTTCTTTCCTGCTGTACAGGAAATGATTCCCGTAAGGCCGAAGATCACCGCTAGAATCGCTACGATCAGACCGAATACATAGATCAGGACACCAAGCAGAGCGATGATTCCCAGGATCAGCGAAGCTACCGCCAGACCTGAGGTCCCTTTCTGATTATACATAACTACAGGTGTCGGATACACGACCGCCTGTACCGGCTGTTGGTATCCCTGTTGCATCTGCGGCTGCTGGTACGCCTGCTGCATTTGCGGTTGCTGGTACGCCTGCTGCATCTGCGGTTGCTGGTACGCCTGCTGCATCTGCGGCTGCTGGTATCCCTGCTGCGGCTGTGCCTGACCGAACGCACCCATCGAAGAACCACAGAACATACAGAACTTTATACCATTCTGGTTTTCTTTTCCACAAGAAGGACAAACCATGGTTTCATCTCCTTTACACTTCACGGTATTTGCCCCTATCGTGCTTCGTCATTAAGTGGAACTGTGAAGCAATAGGAGTATGAAACCATTTTACTACTCTACGTTCCTCGATTCAAGAAGGAATTCATGCCCTGCTAATCTGTAACAATCACTCTCACATCCTTCTTCCGTCCGAAGAAGGATCCCCTTCCGCTTCTCGCCCGCTTCCCCTCTTCCTTACCGATTGCCTTTCCGGGAATAAAGCCGGCAGACTCATTTTCAGGCAGACGGGGTTCCTGAGAGATAAGAACCTGGGTATCATACACACTTTCCCCGTCTCTTTCCATACGGATCTGATACAGGTATTTCCTCAATTCCCTTGCATTCAGATGATCCGTGGAATCAAAATAGTATTTCACTTTCCGGTACCATGAGGTACCGCGCCGGCTTTCATCGACCATATCCAGCAGACCGCAAAGGTGCAGATGGATCTGCTTCTCCGGAGATCCCACCGGACGGATCGGAACGGCAATAAAACGGAGACTCGTCTCCCCCTGGAAGATACATCCCCAGTTCCAGATCAGCTGCAGGGGATTGATCAGGTTCCGTTCCGCCTCGATCACCACATCGCAGATCCCGATCATCGTATCGATCAGGCTCTCCCTGGTTTCAACAACCGTGTCCAGGGCCACGGCGCACTGACCCTCCAGATCATAACAGAACGTTCTTCGTCCGTCATAGTTCACATATCGCATCGGAACCAGCCAGGGCAGCTGCCTGTCCGTCTGCATCCGGTAAGTCGTAACATCCACGCCATCCGCGGTATCCGGAATGCAAAGAAAATACAACTGGTCTCCTTTCGTTCTTCCTTGTTTTTCTATCAGTTTATAGTCCATATCAGGTCCTCCTCTTAAGTATCGTTTCTGATCCATGCTTTGATATGAGCATACCATCCCTGCCCGGTCTTTTTTTTGCACAAAATAATACTTTGATGAGGACTCACAGAAAACCGGCCGGGGCAAACGCCCCGGCCGGTACCGCGCGGATCAAATAAAGGATTTATGCCTGACCTGCGATATATCCGTATCCGGTCTGTTCTCCGTTTTCATCCAGAAGCCAGTAATAAAGGTAGTACGGGCTGCTCTCATACAAAACGTAATATGTTTTACCCGGTTCCAGAACCGGATGGCTGACGGCGCGAACCGTTTTACCGGATGAATTCCTGTAACTGGTTCCACTCGTATACTCCTGTGTAAACTCAGACAGTACCATGGAATATTTGGCCTTGGTTACATTTCCTTCCTTGGTTTTACTGATGGTTTTCAAAGATGTAAACTTGCCCTTATACTTGCATCCGGTTCCCTTATTCTCATCATAAAAATCTCCGGAAAACGTACCGTCTTTACTTGTGCAAAGGCAATCATCTCCTTCAACGGGACCGTTTATATATGTATCCCAATCTGTGGAAGAAGAATAAGTAAATGAATATACCCCTATGCTTTCAAAATCCACGCCCTTCGCGGAAGTTCCGGACGGATTCAGGCATATTCCCTCACTGCTGAATGTATAGTTAATTCCACCGATTTTCTTTGTTCCTGTCACCATAACGCCTTCTGAGTCGAAGTAATACCAATTACCGTTTTGCTTCTTCCAGCCGGTCTGCATCACTCCGCCCTTGAAAAAATACCACTTCCCACCGATATTCTTCCAACCGGTCTGCATTACTCCACCCTTAAAGAGATACCACTTCCCGCCGATCTGCTTCCAGCCTTTTACCATGTAGCCATCAGCATCAAAATAATACCACTTATTTTCGTACTGAACCCATGCGTTTTTTGCATAGGATCATCCACGCCCAGTGAAAGCATGATATCCGGTATCTTTAAAGTTTTTATCCAATAAATATACTGCCCATCCGTCAGAGCCCGCATACGCAAACAAGATATAATATGTCTCTCCGGACGTTAATACATTTGACGAAACGTTTATCTCCTGGAGTTTCACTGAATATAAGCGAGCCGAAATGCTGCCATACAATTGACTTCCCAATTCCTGAGCCTTCCGATCATCCATGCAACTGATATCCGTGAATTTTCCAACGGATTTATCTCCCGTTTCCTCGAATTTAATACTTCCATCCGAGAATATACTCATTGTTCTAAATTCTGCCAACGGGCACTCTATTGTAATCGTATTATGCATTTCAAGATCCTGTTCCGTGATCCGAACTGCAAAACTACAGCCTACTTTTTCGTGAAGGCTCACCGAATCACAATCAATATCGTATTCCCCGGCTGACACATTTGCTTCAACTTTTCCGTTTGCATCAAAGGAACTCCCCAGTGATATCCTATTCGAGCGAGGATTCCTGCCTGATACGAACAATTCATACTGACAGAGTTCCGGATATTTCTCTCTCAATTCTTCACTTAACTGAAGAACGACGCCTTCTCCTTTTGCTTCCGACGTACCCTCTTCCTGCTGTCCTCTTTCTGTTTCGTGCAACTCATAGATAGACCAGAACTTAAGCCCATCTACATCCTTAAACTCCAATTTGGCATTATACGAATGTACGAACTCATGATTCTTATCATCTTTCTTTTCATCATTCAACACGTGTTCAAGTGTATAATAAACATCAAATGTTACAGAATAATATGTTCCGTCATATTCAGCGGTCACATTTTCTATATCAAAATGATCGTTTATCAAACCCAGGCCCTCCGGTTTATGGTGGTTATCCGCCTCATAGAAATACCCACCATACTCATAATACTCGTACTCGAAATCAACTGTTTGATGCTCATAGTAGAGTTTATTGATTTCCTCTAAATCTTTATCAGATATATTAAATACATTTTTCTGAATCCAGATATAACCATCTTTGTTTACTCCGGTTATACCTCCCTGAGGAGGCTCAATATAAACGTTCAAAGGATTATCACTCCTGGTGTCATGACCGGGAACACCCTCCAGTTTCAGAGCCATTCCCGGCCACTGGCATGCATCCACAAAGAGGATACCTGTTTCTACCTTTGTCGAATCATACTCCCTAAAATTACACTCTTGCCATCCATACTCAAAATAGCTAAGCAAACGAATTAACTGTTCCTGGTCAGGAAGCTCCTCTAATTTTAGAATCCGTATTTCCGCCTCGAGAGAGATATTCTCCTCCATACCGGTCTCTCCGGCACGAATTTCTTTTGTTATTGACAGGACCTCATACCCATCTGCCTCGAGAGTAATCGTCCAGGTGCCTTCTTCCAGTTCAACCTGCGCTGTCCCGTCTGCATTAAAGGTGAATGGCTTCTTATCTCCATCCCTTGCCGCGGTACCTTTGATCTTCGTCGCATCCCCGATCTTGATAAAGAATCCCGGATCGAGAACCAGTTTCAGCGATCCTGTCTTGGCTTGATTCTCAGCGATCTCCTCCTTCATCTGATTCCTGATCTCTGAAGAATCTCCACCTCTATTCTTTGCCGCCTCGGTTGCCATATAAACATTCAGGTATCCGCGATTGGTATCTGCCACCTGATAATAGCAGTTGTCCAAAACGATCTTCTCCACTTCACTCATGGGCGAAGCCGGAAGAAGGCCCATCACAAGTGCACAGCCTCCGGATACAAATGCTGCTGCCTCGCTGCTTCCGGTGCGCATCTCGGTCCGGTCGCCCGGAATGTCGGAAAGGACATCCGGTCCCGGTGCGTAAATGTCGACCCTGTCACCGTAGTTTGTGGTGTCGGTTTTCTTATAGCCGGCCAGTGTGCTGCCGTTATAATCGCACTCTGCGGCACCGACTGCCAGGATCCTGCTTCGTACGGATTCCTTTTCGATACCCAGCAGGAATGCTTTGCCAAGATTCGACTTGCCGTAATCGCCTGCGGATTTTACGATCAGGAAATCATTTCCTTCTTCAATCCATTTCTGAAGGAAGTATTCCATGTCTTCATTCAGAACCGACATCATCTGTTCCCATTTGTCTTCGTCCATATCCATACGTTCCAGATCCATACTGATATTCACCAGACGGACGTTGTCTTCGAACATTTTGGACAGGGCGTATTTGTATTCAAATGCCGAGGTAAGGGAGTATCCGTTCTCAATCCCTCTCTGACCGGAAGTTGCATATGCACGAAGGACTGTATTTTGTGCAACACCGGTGATACCGAACTCATCGTCCATATTCGCACTGATAATACCTGCGATATGTGTGCCGTGGGCAAGCCGCTTCTCATCGATCGCATCCGTTCCACTGAGAGATCCGTCTGCATATTTACCTGCGTAGGTCTTGTAAAGCTCCGCTACGTTGGATTTCCCGTTTGCGTCCGTCGGATTGCATTCGATCAGTTCCTCAGTCCCCTGCTTCAGACCCTTCTTTCCGCCAAGTGCGGCAAACCGGTCCGTCAGATCCTTATGCTCCGTATCAAAGACGGTATCAACGACACCGACATTTACCTTCTTATACTGTACTTCATCCAGGGAATCCCAGACCTCCGGTGCCCAGATGGATTCTACCGCCCAGTTATTTCCTTCCGGATGATAGATATCCCAGGTAAGGGAATCGCCGTGAGGTGCGTTTTCATTATTATCGTCTTTCCAAATATTATCCGTGTACTTGAAACCGCCCTGTGTCCCATAGACATAGTGCAGTGACACGGAGGCGACCAGACTGTCGTTCTTCCATTCATTGATGACCGAATTCAGTTCTTCCTCCTTCATATCCTTTTTAAATTTGATCTGATAATCATTGCTGATGGGGATCTGTCCTACGATCTCAGCAGACTTCTTTTTTACAAGACTTTGGATCTTATCTCTTGATACATTTTCCTTTCCCCGGAGAAGAACCTGACTTTTCACATAACGGGCTCCGTCCGTAGACATCATGACGTCCTCCGTTTTGAAATGTTCAATCGATGCAAGTTCTTCCTGTTTTTTCTTCAGGGCTTTTATTCCGAAGAACACACCGATCCCGACTCCGATCAGAAGCACGAAAAGAAGCGAAAGCTTCAATGCCAGATGCTTCGGCTTTGCCTTCACGCGGCGGTCCTTCTGATAATTCTTCTCTTCCTTACGCTCAGCCCGGCTTTCCTTTCCCTTCGTTCCGGTCCTGGTACCGGCCTGCGTCGCATTCAGTGTTCCATTCTTTTTAGAATTCCCGTTTCCCGGGCGTGTGGCATTTCCTGCTCCCGGTCGGGTAGCATTACCGGTTCCCGCCTTCAGGTGATCCGTATCCTCTCTGACTGTAACACGGCTCGTGGGAATCTGTCCCTGCGGTGTTCTGGCCGTCGGTATTCCACCGGAAGGGTTCTGACCCTGCGGTGTCTTCGCCGTTGGTATTCCGCCGGAAGGAATCTGTCCCTGCGGTGTCCTCGCTGTCGGCATTCCACCGGAAGGGTTCTGACCACCCGATACCCCTGCCGAAGTCTGCTTTACCCGGATCTCCGGCTGAACGTTCCATCCTGCAGCCCCCTGTACACCGTGTGCAGCCGTCGATGTCCGGTTCACCCGGATCTCCGGCTGAACATTCTGCCCCTCCTGGATCACGATTGTCTCCGACTCCGCATCCTCTGCCGGAGCAACACCTCTCCCGGAAGCGGCAGGGCCTGCCGGGGCCGCCGGCCCCGGTGCACTGCTTCTTTGCGGTACGATCCATCCGCACACCGGACAGACGCCGGTTCTCTCATCAAATTCACATCCACAGATATTACAATACATACATTCTCTCCCTTTCGATCAGAATCCGGCATCCTCTATCCGATAACCATCTTATAATCATTCCTCTGAAGCATCTTCCGTCGTTTCTTCTGACGATTCCTCTGAAGTTTCTTCCTGTGCATTATCCGGGGTTTCAGGTATTTCCGGATTCTCACTGTCCCATTCACAGATATAGTAGATGGGGGTACCAGTTAGACGATTGTCCGCAATACCTGAATTCATCGACGTTTTTCCAATCCATGGTGAGATAATCTCCCGAAAACTCTTTTCCCAGAGTATAATCCCATGATTCTCCCGTCACCCAATGCCATATGCCATCTGCGGGATAAGCTCCGATAGCCAACTCCCCTTTTCTCATCCAAATCTGCCTGTTACGGCATTCTTCCTACAGGTACTTTATACCATAGGGATGAACCGTTTTTTTTGCATTATTTCCAAGAACACTCCGCGTGCATTAAATCAGGCCGGAAGGAGTTCCTCCCGGCCATGAAGAATCACAAATCAAAAGAATATCTACCCCGGCCGATCCAATCACTCATGCGGGAACACATAAACAAAATGGCCTTCATTATCCACCACATCAAGCTGGTCAAAACTCGACGCGTCAATATTCGTAACGATCTCGCATCCGGCCGATTCCAGTGCCTTCCGGAGTTCTTCCCATGTGATCAGACATTTCTGATCCTTCAGATATTCTCCGGGTCCGACCTCCACATTCTTCAGATCGAATTCAATATAATACGGCACGGATTTATCTTTACTGCGGGAGTCGATCAGTTCAAAAGAAGGCTTCATCACCACCCTGAAGGATCCGTTCTTTCCTCCGAACGAACTGTCCTTACGGTTCACACAGGAGAAAGAGATTACGATTCCCTCATCTGTTTTATCAGCCTGGTAACTGTCAGGTATCATTTGTGTATTTCCCGCGGGGAAGAGGATATTATATGCCACCAGTGCACCCGTAATGAGAAGTGTAAGAAGCACTGCCACGGTACCCAGAATGGTTCTCCGGAGCCTCTTCTTCCGGAGATTCGGCTGCAGGGCCACCAGGGTCTTGATCCTTCGGAGATGATTCTCCACTTCATCCACCGTGCCGAACCGGCCCTCCGGATCCTCCCTCTTACAGATCTCGCAGAGATTCTTCATCTCCTCACGGTAATCTCCCAGTTCCTCGGAATAGGATATTCCGCCGTTGTCGTTGTTATAGGCAAAGAGATACTGCAGGATGCTTCCCAGAGAGTAGATATCACTCCTCCGGTCCATTGTCTTTCCTTCCATCTGTTCCGGAGAGGAATAAAACCAGCTGTATGCGCCGGCTGTGATATCACCCTCCGCCAGCTGTGAGATACCGAAATCGATCAGGCAGACCCGGCCGGAGCGTTCGATCATCACATTCTCCGGTTTCAGGTCGGCATAGACCATTTCACAGCCGTCGTGGATATACCGGAGCACCTTACAGATCTGGATCGCGATAGCCAGACGTTCATCCATGTCCGGATCCGTCTCCTCCACATAGCGGTCCAGGCCGCGGCCGTCGATATATTCCATAACGATATAATAGGTACCGTTCTGACTGAAGACATCAAAGATCTGGGGGATCTGACTATGCTCCAGAGATACCAGGAACTGCTTCTCGTTCTGAATCTGATCCGTACGGTAGGTGTAGGGCTTCAGTTCCTTGATGGCCACCTGCCGGTCCAGACGCGTCTGAAGGCCCCGGTAAACCCGGCTCATACCGCCCTCTGCGATAAATTCCTGCACCTCATATTCACCGGAATATCCTACATGATCTCCCGGCTCAACCCGCATCTTTTCATACTCCGGCAGGATATCCTCCGCTCTCAGCAGTCCCAGCATATTCAGGGTCTGTCCCAGGATCTCCATGGATTTCAGGACCTGCTCATAGGAAAGTACCTGATCCGCCACCGTTCCGACCATGGTATGCGTATTGTGGGTGGTCATGTTCCGGAGGACACGTACATCATCCAGATTCTCGGGGATCGAGAAATGGATCGCCCGGAGGATCTTTGCCTTCCCGAAGAAGGTGCTGGCCATGCTGTAATCGATCACTTCCTCCACACCTTCGTAGCGGTAACCGAAGCGTTCTCTTCCGTTCCTTCTTCCCAGGGATACCCGCTCGGTGGATGTGAATCTCTGACGGTAATTGTAGATCGTATTTCCCATAACGATCTCGACCATGTTGAACGCTTCCTTGATGCAGTTGATATACGTTCCGAAATCCGCATACTGATTCAGGAGACCGAAGTTTGAGATCCATTTCTGGGTAACATAGACACGGTCGCCGTACAGCTCCATCTTCAGTTGGTTGAAGTTAAACTCCTGTTCCATCGCCTGATTCCTTCTGTATCGGATAAATGTGCAAAATAACCCGACGGTGTGTCAGGTTATCGAATGCATTATACTATCTCAGTCTGTTGTTCCTTCGGCCCCCGCGGTGGTCTCCTCATCCATACCGACGGTTGCTTCGGTCGAGTCGGTTGAACCGGTGATCGTCGGCATGTATTCCGTGGCCGTAATATTCACCATATCATCCGCCTTTACTTCAACCGTACCACCCTCCCGGATCCGCGAGGTCATGATCACGATCAGGATGCCTGCTACGATGACCAGGACTGCGATCACGATCGCCAGCGTGATACTCAGTTTATCTTTTTTCATAATCCGCACCTGCAGTGTTAGATATCGTAAGATCTGCCCCCTCCCGGAGAGCCATATTCATTGTATCATTGAACGGCAGACGAAACAAGCATTATTCCGTCTGCCGCCATATGGTTTTATTCGTATTTTGCCCGTACATTCCGGTAGGTTTCGATCATCTTCTCACGGATCGACTCCGGCTCCAGAACGATCACGGAACTTCCGTATCCTCTCAGCCAGCTCCGGAAACGGTTCTCGCCGATCAGGTCATCCTCGTAGTAATAACAGCCGTCCTCCGCCTTCACCAGCTTCGCGGCTCGTTCCCCCAGATCATAGCGGACCTTTGCCACTACATTTGCCTCGTCATAGACCCGGAGTTTTACATGGAATTCCTCTCCGTCCTCCATGCCCCACATTTTCTCAAAGGGCGGAAGCATGCCCAGATCCGGATCCGGCAGGCGGATCAGGGATTCCTCCAGGTCCACGATCCGTTCCACCCGAAGACTCATGTAATTCTTCAGCGGGGCATCTCCTTCCACAAATGCGATCAGATAGTAGACATCATCCGGCATGCTGTGGATCAGTTTCGCCGGACGGATGGTGTAATCCATTTCGTCCCCATGCTGGGAGCGGTAGGTGATCTCTGCTGTCTGTTTCTTCTGGATCATTCCCTCCAGTTCCTCGATCAGGCCCCTCTCCCGTTCCGTGTGGAGCAGTGTGGTTCCTTTGAACAGGATATGGGAATCCTGTCTGTCCCCGATCACGGTGCGGTTCAGATTCTTCAGGAAATCCGACAGTGCCGCGAATTCGCTTCTGGTAAGGGATATGCCCGCCATGCCCTGTCCGCCGCCTTCGCTCTCGCCTGCAGGGCTGGGGATGATGAAGGGAAGCTCATCATACGCACCGGTCTTCAACCGGCTCACCAGGGTTTCCTTGTTCAGTTCTTCACCGGAGTCCCGGGACATCATCAGCTGGTCCAGCAGTTCCTCCTGCTCATCCGTTGCAAGTTCCTCGTCCAGCTGCAGGACGTAGTCGGATTTTGTATTCTTCAGCAGGGACGCCAGATCCGAATAGACCACATTTTTATCGATCTGCAGGATCTCCACCAGTTCCGTCACGGTTCGTCCGAATTCACCCATGTTCAGCAGCGTGAACAGCGTGCTGACCCGATAGAATTCATCATTCAGAAGTGTCGCTCTATCCATTCTCTTTCACCCCGTAGCGTTCCAGTGCGCGCTCTGCCGTAAATACCATCTTGTCTCTCAGTGCCTGCGGTTCCAGCACCGTCACACTCCGTCCGTACTGCCGCAGGAACCGTGCCAGTTCCTCCAGCCCCCGGACCGTATCCGTATAGATATACTTATCATCCGCCTTCTCCAGGGACGCACAGCCCCGGCCTTCCGTATAGCCTTCATTCCGGGTACGCACATGCCGTTCAAACTTCCGGATCAGATTCCTGCTGCCGGCTTCCACTTCCACCCGCACCTTCTCCGGCGGATTCACATCCACCACCAGCATCTGGCGGAACATTTCCATATATTCCTCCGACTGGAAGTCCGGATTCTTCTCTTCCGTCTCGGAGATTTCCAGGATCCTGGCCACATCCAGCACCAGGCAGGTATTCTCATCTATGGAAATGGGAGCAGTTCCCTGCTTCTCCGGTTCCAGGGGACGCATGCCCCGGCATTTTCCGAGCAGATAGAGACGGTCCTTATCGGAAGCATAGATCAGAAGACCCGTGGCGAATCCGAGGATCTCGCTCCGGTCACCTCCGCGTCCCTCATAGGAAATGGTAAGTAGCTTCCGGTCATAGGGATAACGGTTGATAAGATCGACCTCACTCTGTGTCATATCGCTCCGGATCCTGTGGAGACCGATACCGGAATACTTCTGATCCTCGCCCAGCATGCCGCCTTCGTAAACCACACGCAGCTGCTCCGCAATCCCCTGCAGGGTCCTGGCGTGGGCCACGTCCTGTCCGTACAGAAGGATCAGGTCGTTCAGATCCTCGATCTGCTCCTCCGTCAGCCGGAGATAGACCGGTGCGGACAGACTGGTTTTGTACCGTCCGTCTTCCTCCACCAGATATCCCTGCTCCAGAAGCTGTCCGATCTTCCGCGTCACGGCAACACTGATCGTGGCGGGATCTTCGGAATCATAGGAACAGATCCGGTCGTACCCTGAAATGATCTCATCCATGGTCATGGGCTTATCACTCAGCTGGATCATGATCATCAGCATCACGTCCTGGAAGGATTCCACCCTGGACTTTCTGTAAAGTCCCTTGCGGCGGTATGCATACTCCACGCTTCCGGTATCCGATGCGGGACGGGTCCCCGTCTTCTCCGGATCCTTTGCGGTATCCGCTTTTACCGCCTCTCCTTCCCCGGGCATATAGAAGCCCTTCTTGGACAGCATCTCCACTACGTAGCCGCTCTCCTGCAGGGCCTTGATATCATCATAAATGGTCCTCCGGCTGGCATCATACTTCTCCATCAGATCGGCCAGCGGGACCGGATGCTCCCTGTCGGTCTTCTGCAGGAGCAGCAGGATGTCCTGCCGCCTTGCCTGTATCGCTTCCTTCTTCGTCATCTTCCTGACTCCTTCTCCGTAAGAGACAATTAACCCTGCGTCGATTCCCTCCGTTCCCCCGGAAAGAGCAGGGTCCTCCCTTAGCTATTATATCGCAGAAGAAAAAGAAGCGCAATGTCCGTGCCCGCAGACATTGCGCTTTTCAAAGATTAAAAGAGGGTACTGTTATCCTCGTAGAAGTAATTCATTCTGATCATCCGCAGGGTAGGTTCCGAAGACTCCTTCTCCTGCACCGTTACATAGGCAACTCCGTCAGCGCTCATAACGCCCGCGCTTCGGAATTCCGGTTCCACATATACGGAGCCTTCCCGGTCCATATAGCCCCAGAGGTCATCCTTCCGGAATGCGACCAGGGTGGTTCCGCCCGAGCAGAGTTCCTCGTATGCAGTCTCACATACGGCCTTTCCTGTCCTGTCGATCAGTCCCCACTGCCCGTTCCTGCAGACTGCGGCGACGCCTTCCTTTTCGACGAAGGCACGGGCCTCGTCATAGGCTTCCGAAAGCACCTCGCCCTTCGAAGAAACCAGCACATACCCCTGCTCCTTCTTTACCAGGACATTGCCTGCCGTACTGCAGCATTTCCATGTATCGGTTACCACATCCGCATAACGGTTGGAATCCTGCGCCTCCGTGATCGTATCCGGTGTCACGATCCTCCATCCATCTGCTTCCTTTACGGCTGCGATGCCTTCTGCAAATGCAGTCGCGTCTTCAAACCGAACGCCGAGATCCTTCATCTCCTCATCCAGATATCCCCAGCCCTGTGCATCCTGAAACAGGATCCGGCCGTCTCTCGGACATCCGAGATAGAGGAAGTCCCCTTTCGGAGATACCCGTAAATATCCATCGGCATCTACATATCTGAAGTTCGTGCTCACTGCGGCTACGGAAGATTTCGCTTCCATAGCAGCCGCATTTACGCTGTTACCGACTTTCGCGTCTGCTGCAGTTCCGTCCCATGCCGTCGCATCCTTTGCAGCATCCGTCCCGGTCTTCATCGTTGCTGCGGATTCGTCCGGTGTCGTCACACATTCCGCAGCATCATGAACAGAGATCAGGAGCACGTCCTTACCCTTCTCCTGTATTACAACATAGTCATCGATCGCATCCGGCTTCTTACCCTTCGGCCATTCCCTGTCTTCCATATCCAGGAGGCAGAGTTTTCCATCCATGTTCCGGCTGACCACGTAGCCGTCACGGTAATCCGTCAGGGCCGTGTAAAGATCCTGCGTTTCCTCGTAGGTTCCCCGAAGCTTATGATACAAAAGATCGATCCCCTCGTCGGATGGATACTTCTCATATCCTTCCTTTACCTTTGCAACCGCCGTTTTCACATCCCGGTTCATCAGGTATCCGCAGATCAGATCGGTATAGGCAGTGGGTCCTCCCACATTCTGGCTGATCAGGGACTCCAGCTGTTCCACGGCCTTTCTTCCGTCTCCTGCCAGGAGATATTCATGTGCGATCTTTACACTGATCTCCTTATCTCCCGGTTCCAGTTCCAGTACCTTCTCGTATTCCAGGATCGCGTCTTTATGATATTCCCCGGCCGAAAGCTGCTCGGCCTTAGCCAGATGATTTCCTCTTTCGTCCACCGGTTCGCGGAAGAATGCCATGTATCCGCTTCCGAGCATCAGTCCCATCATCAGGACGAGGATTCCAGTTTTTTTCATGTGCATACCTCCAATGTCATCTGTTTATCTCTGTAAATGCTTCAGAAGATCGGTATATTCATAAGTACCATCAGCATGGTTCCCACTGCCACGAATGGGCCGAAGCTTACCTCTTCCCTCTTCGCCAGCCGCTTCCTCAGTTTTCTTACCGCCAGCACGATGAGTGCCAGAAGCAGAGAGAGGAACATGGCACGAAGGATATCTTCCTTACCGACATACAGGCCCACCATCGTGAAGAGCTTGATGTCACCCATGCCGATCCCGCCTTTACTGATCAGTCGGACCAGCAGCGGGCTGGCACCGATCAGGCCTCCGAGAAGCGAATCCACCAGAACATCCCATCCGTTCCCCGGATCCTGCAGAAGGAACATTCCCATGGCCAGACCCCAGTAGGCAAGCATCCAGAGGAGCAGCCGGTTGGGAATGATCATCTCTCTATGATCGATCACCGCCACCAGCGGAAGGAAGGAACAAAGCAGCACCATACGAAGTGTCTGTACCGCCTCGCCTCCGGTCCAGAGCAGAAGCACCGAGATTCCTGTCGTAAAAGGAAGTACCAGCAGGGTCAGGTATCCCCAGCCCACCGGTTTCTCCATCCTGCTTCTGATCGTCTGTCCTCCGAGGAGGATGACGCTGAAGGACAGAAGCACTGCCGCCGCTATGATTCCGATCCATGTTGTATTCATATGCTACCCTTCTTTCCTATGCTTCTTCGGTAAAACCGTTGATCAGTTTCTTCGCTTCCGGACTCTGCAGGGTAGCGCCTGTGTTACCAAAGCTCCCTGCTCTATGGTCTCCAGGCTCTTGTGCTGGCGCTGCAGACGATCCTCTTTCCGCCAAGCCATTCGTCGGAGAAAGGAACCTTAAGCCAGTGAAAATTGTAGGTCAGGGTTACCGTCAGATCCCCGTCATACTTAAAGTAGGAATAATCAAGCCTAAGATCCTGGATTCCACGGATGACTCCGTGACTCTTCAGGTATTCATCAATATCCGGATACATATCTGTCAGAATGTAACGGTAGATCGATATCACATTGGCATGATAGTTACTCGGACTATCCGCTGCCTGACAGAGTGCAAATGTCCAATCCGTTTCATCGTCCTCCCACCCATCCAGGCCGATCGTGTGGAATGCCTCAAAGATCATGTAGGCCGTTCCTGTTCCCTGTGCTGCTGTTTCCGCATATGCAGCTGTCTCCTTTGCGGTCTGGTTCACGGCTCTCTGGAGCCGGTACTGGATGATGAATCCGTTGATCAGCACCATCACCCCTGCAAAGACCATCACATACATGGAAAGCATCAATATCATTTCTAACGATATCATACCTTTTTCTTCACGTATCTTTTTTGCACTTTTTTTCACATCGTACATAGGCTTCGTCCTTTCGGGGATTCCTTCTTTGTCACTGAAGTGCCATAACATTTTTATACTCCCATGTCTTTTCCGGGAGCAACAGGGTCGATACCTGTACCTTTGCGTCGATCCAGATCATGTTATAGGATGTTTCAAAGCTGAAGTCCGTATAACCCGCGTTCTGCATATTCATCTCGATCACGTACCGGATCCGATCTCTGTAAGTATCAAGGTCCCTGTCTGTATGCATGTACAGCAGCAGTACCAGGAACTCACTATATCCCACTTTGTACCAGGTATGATCGCCCTGATACATGTAGCAGGGATCACTATCCACCGTGATCGTCCCCTTAATAAACTGGGTGTATCCTGCTGTTAACCCCTCTGCCAGGAGGAACATGTCCTGGTAGAAGGGAACCTTCAGATCAGAATCACCTGCCAGTATCTTTGCATCCGAGAGAGCCGTATCCGTAACATCGTATGTTGTGAAATAGTTTTCCACGATCCGCCACATGATGGCATATCTCTCAAACGACCGCCTGCAGCAGGATAGATTCTCATCCCCATCGGAACCTCCCCATATGATATATTCAACCTCACTGTAATTATTCCTGCTCGGAACCTTTCCGTAATAAAAATGTGAATTCCCCGTAATGGAGCTTTGGCAGTTATCCCAACTGGAAAGCATCGTATATGCATAAAGCGCTGTACAACCCTCCTGTGAGTAACCGCCGGTCTGTATGATCCTTTTCCGGATCCAGTATTTCGAACTGTACAGATCTGTTTCCTCATCCAGGAACTCCAGGCACTCATTCATTATTTCCTCATACGTGCCGCGTCCTGACGTGACGTCCTCCGGCCTGACCGGCGCAGCCTCCGTATTGATCTCCGTATAGCTTTGATTCAGTTTGGCGAAACGGACACGCTCCAGATTTCCATAATATAAGAACTTTCCTTTTAATTCCGACTCTTTTATCTGCATCTCTTTTGTGTACTTCTCTGCTGCGGCAGGTTCCGACTCAGGAGCCTCATCCTCTGCTTCCTCCGATTCCGCTTCCTCTGCCGCCTCCGCCTCGGCTTCCGCAGTCTCAAGGACTTCCAGCAGTTCCTCTGCCTCATTTACATCCTGCATGGCCTTCTCTCTCATATCTTCAGAGAGAGTCACAAGCGTCACACTTTCTTTCCAGTTTTCAAAAAAATTCCGGAGTGTCCGGGTAGAAGTAACTGTGCCTTCCTCATATTCCTTTAACTTAAGATCGAAGTCGCATTTATTTCTGATCACGGAATACGCTCCCCGGAGGTACTTTGCTCCGGCATAGATATACTCCAGGTTATCTTCATTTTTATCCGCTATACGGGTCATGAACTGCAGGACCTGATCATCAAAAACCTTATTGTTCGAAAGTTCCGATCCTTCCATGACACCTGCCTTCACACTACCTGACATCTGCAGATAATTTGCGGTATTTTCCGCACCTTCCACTCCGGCGCTCTTGGGATCGATGGATCTCATGAAATACCTTTCCGCATCCTTTTCGACCTGTGAGGTGTCTGTGATCGCGTATAAACCGTAGGCATCCTTCAGATCCCGGTTGTAGCCTGCAAGTGCTCCGTCCATTGCCAGTTTTCCCGCGTCCACCATCTCGGCCCTGCAGGACAGCAGGCGAACACCGTCCAGAATGGCTCCTTCAAATAATATCATCGGAAGTAAACACATAAGAAGGAATACCGAGATACTACCTCTCTCTTCCTGCATGAATTTCATCCCGTTATCCTCCCTTCCTTACTTCACTGCCTGTCCCGGTGCCTTACTACTCATTTTCAATCATATCCGAAAATGAAAAGCCCAGGACCCGTTGTATATACCTGTCATTCCTGTACATTTCCGCAATCCTGCTGAGTGTCGCATGCTGAACAAGATATGTGGATGATACCCAGGTTACTGTCCGGATCGTATCCACCATTCCGATCTTCTCCAGCAGCGGAACCTGAAACTCCAGTTCTGTCCCTTCTTCATTCTGCAGCACTCTTCGTTCCATGGGATACCATCTTGTCTCATACCATCTGTCGTAAAATTTCTGTACCTCACCCTCCGAAGGAAGCTCCTCCAGTCCGAAGCAGGCCTCCCCGTAAAAGGACTCCCTGTCGGCAAAAAGGCCCTGTGTTTCCATGGCGTATGCGCAATCCCGTCCTGCATCATTCAGTTCCGTCTCTTTATAGAATGCATGCAGACGTATTACACTGAGCAGGATGATGATGAAGAGTACGATCAGGGACACCGGTAAGTAGATGGATGCTTCGATCATGGCCGAACCTCTGTTATGTTTCATCCGGCTCACCCCCTCTTATCATTTTGGCCGGGGTCATAACCCCGGCCAGATGTTTCCGTGTTGCGGAAGAGCTTATCCGATCCACTCGCAAACCTTGTCGCCGATTGCCTGGAACATACGCATCAGCTGGTTTCGGAAGATAACCGCAAGTCCGAGTACAACCACGATGATGACGATGATGGTCACCATATCGCTGGCGCCCTTCTCTTCTTCCTTCAGCTCAATCAGAGTGTTCTCTGCCTTCACTGCTACCTCAGCAGCCTTGTCCTGTGCCTTGTTCCATGTCCTCTTGAAGACATTTCTGATCTTTTCCATAATTCTGTTCTCCTTTTCCTTTTTTGATTTTTTTGTTTTTGTTTTCTTAGGGATCCTTTGTTCCGGCCCCTTGATGTATCTTTGATGATGTAAGTGTATCACCCTGTATGATTATTTTTTTTGCACGTTTTTTTGATCCTTTGTACCGGATCCTGTCTCCTGATCTCACGGTGGATCCGGGGAGATTTCCTCTGATCAGATCACGATTCCGGAAAGCAGCGGTACCACGATCATGGCCAGTACCGTACCGAATACCAGGAACATGGGGAAAAGAAGTCTTCTTACTGCCGCGTCCGCCTTCTTCTGCACTTCATTTTTCTTAACGTCCCACATCTCTGCGGAAAGATCCGAGAGATACCGGAGCAGTTCATCATTTCCCTTGGACAGGTTCTGGAGAATGACCGCCGTGAATTTACGGATCTCCTTCCCGCTGCACCGCTCCGAGAATCTCCGGTATGCGTCTATCTCCATGTGACCGTTTCTGACTTCTTCCGTCACCTGCTGCATCTCCTGATACAGAACGCCCGTGCCGCAGGTTGAGACACGATTCCAGGCATCCCGGAGGATCATGCCGGAGTTCATGAGAAGAACCAGCTTGGATACTACGGTGGGAAGCTGCATCAGAACTTCCTCATGCTTCTTCTCCACACGCTTGTTGTAGGAATTCTCCATAAGGATGATCCCCGTTACTGCAAGCAGAGGGCCGAGATATACCGCATCCGCCGT
>JAFRWY010000033.1 GCA_017437905.1 Eubacterium sp. | reverse complement strand
CTGTTACCAATCTGTCTATGGATGTATCCAGGGTATATCTACGGATGAGATCGGATTGCTACGCTGCTTCGCAGCTCCCGCAATCCTGCCAACCCTCGAGCTCCCTGTCGCACGCATGCATGCGTACATATCTATACGGATGAGATCGGATTGCTACGCTGCTTCGCAGCTCCCGCAATCCTGCCAACCCTCGAGCTCCGCGCTGTCGCGCTTCTCTCTCGGGTTGTCTTGCCCCATAAGCTCCCTGTCGCACGCATGCAAGCATGCGCGACAGGAGCTTCGGGGCTTATCTCATCCTATGCTTCCTTTCATCTCCAGGCGGATCAGGTTGTTCATTTCCACTGCGTACTCCAGCGGCAGCTCCTTGGATACCGTATCCGCAAATCCGCTGACGATCATCGCCCTTGCGTCTTCCTCGGATACGCCGCGGGACATAAGATAGAATACCGCATCGTCGCTGATCTTTCCGATCTTCGCCTCGTGTCCGATCTGCGCATCCTTTGTGCGGATATCCATGGCCGGGATCGTATCCGACTGAGAGATGTCATCCAGCATAAGGGAGGAACAATCCACTGCGGACTTCGCACCGGCAGCATTTTTGTTCACGACCACCGCACTCCGGAAGGTACTGATGCCCCCCGACTTGGAGATGGACTTGGCATTTACCGCGGAGGTGGTCTTCTTTCCGATATGTACTACCTTCATGCCCGTATCCAGGTTCTGTCCTTCACCGGCAAATGTGATGCCCGTATATTCCATCTTCGCCCCGTCTCCCTGAAGGATGGTCATGGGGTAAAGGTAGGAGGTGTGTGAACCGAAGGAGCCGGATACCCATTCCATCTTGCCTCCCTCGGCCACCGTGGCACGCTTGGTGTTCAGGTTGTACATATTCTTCGACCAGTTCTCGATGGTGGAGTACCGGAGCCGGGCGTTCTTCCCCACGAAGAGCTCCACACAGCCCGCATGCAGATTCGCGATACTATACTTCGGCGCAGAACATCCCTCGATGAAATGCAGGTCCGCACCCTCATCCACGATGATCAGCGTGTGCTCAAACTGGCCCGCACCCGGCGCATTCAGCCGGAAATATGATTGCAGAGGGATCTCCACGGTCACTCCCGGGGGCACATAAACAAATGATCCGCCGGACCATACCGCCCCGTGCAGCGCCGCAAACTTGTGATCTGACGGCGGTACAAGCTTCATAAAATGTGTGCGGATCATTTCCGCATATTCCCCGTGCATTGCGGATTCCAGGTCCGTGTAGACCACGCCCATGGCCGCAACCTCTTCCCGCACATTGTGATATACCAGTTCGGAGTCATACTGTGCGCCGACACCCGCCAGGGATTCCCGCTCCGCCTTCGGTATGCCGAGCCGTTCAAAGGTATCCTTAATGTCCTGGGGCACTTCGTCCCAGTCTGCACTCATTTTGCCCTTCGGCTTCACATAGGTGACGATATTATCCATCTCCAGACCGTCAATGGGCGGACCCCAGTCCACCATTTTCGTCCCGTAAAAGGTCTTCAGGGACTGCAGACGGAACTCCCGCATCCACTCGGGATCGTTCTTTTCCTCGGAGATCTGCTGTACGATCTCCGGTGTCAGACCCGCGTCCACCTTATAATAATCTTCTTCGTTATACCCGTAGCGGAAGTCATAGAAACTGCGGTTCACGTCCTCCACATAGGTTTTTTCCTTTTTCTCTTCCATGTTGTTCCTCTATCCTGTCTTAGACGTACTTCTCAAATCCGCCCTGATTGATCTCCTCCACCAGCTCCGGTCCGCCGGTCTTCACGATACGGCCGTCCACAAGAATGTGGGTGTAGTCAACCTTCAGCGCCTCAAGAATACGGGTGCTGTGGGTGATGATCACAAGTGCGCCCTCTGTGGTATTCTGGAACTCCCGCACACCCTCAGATACGATCCTTACCGCATCCACGTCCAGACCGGAATCGGTCTCGTCCAGGATCGCCAGGGAGGGATTCAGCATCAGCAGCTGCAGGATCTCCGCCTTCTTCTTCTCACCGCCGGAGAAGCCCACGTTCAGGTCCCGGTCCGCATAGGACTTGTCCATCCCCAGCAGAGCCATCTTCTTCTCCAGATTCTTCCGGAACTCCCAGAGCCGTGCACGCTTACCGGTCCGCTGATCCAGCGCATTCCGGATGAAGTTCGACAGGGAAATGCCGGGCACTTCGATGGGATTCTGGAAGGACAGGAACATGCCTGCCTTTGCACGGTCGGTTGCGGATTCCTCCGTCATATCCTTTCCGTCGAAAAGCACCTTGCCTTCCGTAACTTCGTACGCAGGATTCCCCATCATGGCATGGCCCAGCGTGGACTTGCCTGCGCCGTTCGGTCCCATGATGACATGGGTCTCACCTTTTTCCACCGTAAGATCCAGTCCGTGCAGGATCTCCTTCTCGCCCACATTTACATGCAGACCCTGTATTTCCAGTAACTGTGACATATCTACCTCCTGTTTGCAGCCTCCGGTTTCTGTCTCGTGACATCCTCTTCAGGATACCGCATACCCCCGGGGCTCTTACTCTGTATCCGCTGCCGGGATTCCCAGCAGCCGTTTCGCGTTCTCCGCGAAGATCCTCCGCTTCTCCCCCTCCGTAAAGGGCATGGAGGAAATGCGGTTTACATAATCTTTTTGTTCTGCCCAGGGGCTGTCGGTTGCAAAAAGCACCCGGTCCACACCCAGGTCATATACCAGTCTCACAAACGCCTCGTCCGACAGCTGCCGGAATCCGTGCTTCGGCGTCCCCGGCGTCAGCCACTGGATCTCGCCGATGGAGAAGGCCGTATCCACCCAGACTCCGCTTCCCGCCAGCTTCTCCGCCACCTGATCCCAGTTGTTCCAGCCACCCATATGCGCCGCAACCAGCTTCACGGGATGCACATCCTTCATCACCTCGGCGATCATATCCACCGTGCAGTACACCGGCGGATAAAGACCGATATCGGTACCCGCATGGGTAACCACGATCAGGTCCAGTTCCGAAGCATACTCCAGGATCCGCTTGGTACGGATATCGTTAAATGCGATCCTGTAATAATCCGGATGCAGTTTGATCCCTTTAAAACCCAGTTTCTTCGCCACGGTGAGAAGCACCCGGTAGTTCTCCGCCGCAGGATGGATCCCCGCAAAGGACAGGATCCCCGTCTCATCCGTCGTACAGTTCTGCTTTGCGGCAGTGACATTGATATGTGCCACCTTCTCCGGGTTCGTGACCACCGGAAGCACGATGGAAAGATCCACGCCCGCCTCCTTCATGGAAGCCTGCAGTTCCTCCCTCGTCCCGCCGGTAAAGGGTTTCGAGCAGCTGTCCTCGGACAGCTTTGCCAGCGCCCGGGCCGCAATCTGCTCCGGAAATGTGTGGGTATGAAAATCTATGACCCGGAGCTCCTCCGCCCGGCTGCACAGCCTGTCCCAGGCCGCATCCCTTGCCTTCTGTTCTTCTGCCAGACGGCGCTCCATCTCCTCCGGGGAAGGCATCCCCCCGAGATCATGCCACAACTGCATAACACTATCTCCCGAATTCAAGTCTCGCCGGTTTCCATGCCCCCGGACACGTGGTGCCTGTCAGCGGGGACAAATTGTGAAAGCCCCCACAGTTTGTTCCCGGTAACAGGCACCCTCCGGGCCCCCAGGCCCCCGTATTACAGACTTACATAATTGTATGCCGCTCCGCGTGCATCCAGCGCTCTCCTGAGATACTTATCGGAACTCAGAAGAACGATCTGCTCCTTCTCCAGATCATCCAGAACATCCAGGAATGCATCCGCTTCCGATTCCGATACAAAATGTACCGCATCATCGATCACCAGCGGAAGTCTCTCGGTATCGCACCGCTTGGCGATGCTGAGCCGGACTGCCAGATAGATCCTGGATGCCAGTTCCTCCGGAAGCACCTCCAGTGCAAAGCTTCCGCCTGCACCCTCAACGGTCAGTCCCTCTGCCGAATCAAAGGAGAGGTTTCCGAACCGTCCGCCCGAAAGCGGAGTGATATACTCAGACAGGTAGGGGACGAAGGACATCGCCGCCTTCTCCTGATACTTTACCGACAGATTGTCGATGGTGGTGATGGCCAGATTGATGGCGCGCACCTCTTCCTCCAGCTCGCTCTTCTTCTTGAAGACCTGGCTCTGCTCCTTCCGCAGCTTGTCCCGTGCGTGTCTCCGGTCCAGAAGAACCGCTTCGTCTGCCTTCAGCTGATCCTTCTTTGCAGAGAATTCCTTTGCGAAGGTCATGTCAAACTCGGTTTCTTCCTGCTTCTCGTGTTCTTCCTCCAGTTCCTCAAGGACACGGTTGAAGTCCTCTTCGGTGGGCGTCTCCGCTTCCTCATCCCGGAAGTAGCCCTTGGCACGATATCCGTCAATGATGGTGATCACGACAAAGATCGCCGTAAACAGGATAAAGAGTTTCCTGACTGCATCCTCAAAAGGAAGCAGATATACGATCGCTGCGATCACGCCGATTACGAAAAGACCTGTCAGAATGATCGCCACAATGCTGTCGGTCCAGGGCTTTTCCTTCGGTTCCTCTTCCTTCTCATCCACGGCCCCGTAGGTCTTCTGGGCCTCGGTCAGACGGTCCAGCTTGCGGTCCAGTTCCTCATCCGCCTTGTAGGTTACGGTTCCGTCTTCATTTTCCACCAGCTGCCTTGCCACACGCTTCCGCTTGGCTGCCTCGATGGCAAAATCATCCGTCAGCTGACGCATGGCCTGCTTATTTGCCGCCAGTGCATCGTCAACGTCATCATAGGCCTCCAGCTTCTCCGTCAGGTCATCCAGTCTCCGGATCAGCGGCCGGGGATCTGCCTTCCTGCGTTCCTTCTTCAGATATTCGATCGCTTTCTCACGGTTCAGGCTTCCGCTTCCCGTCTGGATCTTATTACTCAGATAGGTTGCCAGTTCCTCTGCGGCACCCGTTTCGGAACCTGCGATCACGTAGGTATCCTGATACGAGTTCCGGTCCGTGGTCAGCACCGAACCCGCCAGGGTGTCCGGATTCTTCAGCATTACCTCACGTCCGGTCTGTACATCCAGGACGGAGGTCTTCTTCGCACCCGCCAGGAAGGACCGGTCGATCAGATACGTCTTGTCATCCTGCTTTGCATACCCGGTACCCGAATAACGGCTGCGTCCTTCGGGACGGTACGCCTCGTAGACGCCTTCCCCTGACAGTTCATTTTGCTTCCGGATCCCATAAAGGATTCCCGTAATGAACTCCCGGATCGTTGTCTTGCCGGAGTTCTTCTCCCCTTCGATCACATTGATCCCGGGCTTCAGGGATATTTCCGCATTATGGAATTTTCCAAAATCACGCATTAAGAGTTTCGTAAGATACATGTTATTCTCCCGCTCTGATCAGAGCTTCCATTCCATAGCGCTGGGCCTTCTCTCTGATCCTTTCGTCTATCGTTACATTGTCGGCCAGCTCCCGGGCGAAGCTGCCCACCAGATTCGCGCCGTTCTCCACCTTCAGGAGATCCATTTCCTTTACCGACATGGTCTGATCATCGATCTCATAAATGTTGAACCGCTTGCAAAGCCTTGTGAAATCCGGCTTCAAGTCCTCCGATGCGAATCCGCGCATTACGATGCTGTAGATGTTCTGATATCCCATCTTCATCATCTTCTCTTCCGCCAGCCTTGCAACCTCCTCTCCGGAAATGTCCGGTCGAAGGTCAAATGTAAAGCGGATATATGCACGCTTTGCGATGGGGCACCAGGTAATGGTGGTTCCCTGCTCCGTCATCTCCCCGAGGATGTATCCGTGCTTACCCTGGTCCTGAATGGACAGGGGCTCCGGCGATCCGGAGTAGGCCATCCGGTTCTTCAGGATGTGCACCGGCCGTCTCGATCCGCCCATGGCGATATAATCAAAGCCCTTTCCGGCCAGGATCCCCTTATGGTACGGCATGTGGTTCGCATCCCCGCCGTGTGCCAGCAGGATATTGAAGGAACTGGTCCGTCCCGGGGCAATGGCATCCAGGATATTCTCCCGATGCTCCGGCTGTCCGTAGCTGTAGCCCGTGACGCAGGTGTTCACACCCTTCAGATATGCATTTGTTGTCTTCTCTCTCGGAAATACCACCGTCTTCGACTGGAACTGATATGTCTCCATCGGAGAACCCGGTGCGATATAGTCCGCACTGCCCGCGATGAAAAGTGTCCGGGTATGCTCCAGCGTTCCCAGCTTCTCATCCAGCCATGCAAGCTGCTGCTCCGTCGGCGGTGCGGCAAAAAGATTCCCGGCGATCAGGAGCAGCTGCACATCCTTCTCATTGCAGTCCGCCAGCACCTGGAGAAATGTGGTCTCCAGTTCCTTTGCGCGGTCCTCGCTCCATTCCTTTCCGGGATCCGGCTGATAGCCCAGATATACGTCTGATATATGTATAAATCTCATTACATAAGCCTCCCACATAGATATCAATATTATAAACCAGATCACCCTATCATGCAAAGAAAATCTTAACAAAATCCGCGACTTGGCCATGTTTTTTCTAAAAAACAAAAAAAGAACTTGACGAAAGAGAAAAAAATCAGTATGATATCTGTTGTGTCTCAGCAAGAGACGCAAAACCATAACCAGATCGGCGCGTGGCTCAGTTTGGTAGAGCGCTGCGTTCGGGACGCAGAGGTCGCAGGTTCAAATCCTGTCGCGCCGACTTTCCCCAAGCCCTTGTTTTACAAGGGTTTTCTTCATTTCACCCGGACCCGTTGTTTCACTAAAAACGACCATTTGCAAGATTTTCTCTCGAAATGTAAAGTATTACCGCGAAAAGCAAAAAATGGGGCAGGAAAATCTAGCTGCATTAACTCATTTGTCACTCAGTGCGATTCAAAAATATGAGCAAAACCTCCGCGTTCCAAAAGATGCCCACATTGAAAAAATAGCTATCGCTCTGCATATCAGCCCGGAGGCACTTACGGATCATACAAGCCAAAAACTTTCTGATGCCTTGCCCGCGCTCTTTCAGATCGGAAAATGGGGCGGAATTCAATTTTCCGGTAAGAAAACCAGTGACGGAGCCTACGATCCCGACACGGTCTGCATTCGTTTCCAAAAGCCGGAATTAAAAGATTTCCTAAAAGAATGGGCCACCCGACAGGAAATGATCGACAAGATCCGCCAATCTCTCGAAACCGTTGAAGATGAGAAGCTTCGCCATATTTCTGTACTATTTCGATCAACTGAAAAAGTTTGATATCAAAACAGAAAAATATGCATTCCAGCAGGGGGAAAAAGAGTTTCACCGATACATCATTTACAATCGTCCAATCGCTTCAGGAATGAGCATTATAAACAGTGTCATCAATGCTACCAAGCAAAGTATTTAAACACCACATTCCCTATCAGAAACTCCCTTCTCCCGGTGGCTCTATCAATCCCAGATTACTCACTCAACGAAACAGAACCCGGCGTAATGCCGGGTTCT
>JAFRWY010000032.1 GCA_017437905.1 Eubacterium sp. | reverse complement strand
CCTTCTTCTTGGTCTTTTTCACCACAACGATCTCGGATTCTTCGTTCAGTTTCCGGATCATTTCCGGATAATCCGATTTCCAGACAGCTCCCAGTTCCGCTTCACCCTTCTCTGTCAGCGTGACCTGATAACCGGAAGCGGTTACCGCGGCCATGGAGTTCAGTGCCTTATCCGGAAGGATTGCGGCATCCAGAACCCGCATAAAGGGTGTCCCCGCATCATTCAGCCGCTGCACGAATTCGTCATGGGACGGAAGGGAATGAAACTCCGCATCAAAATACTCCGCCTCGGAGGTTAACATCAGCGGCATGGGCGCCGCGAAGGAAATGATCTCATGGGGGCTGAGGCCGGTGCTGTAGGCAATATCCAATCCCGCCCTGCGGATACTCTTCTGGAAATACCGCATGACATCCAGATGGCTTATGAATTTGAGAGGGCCGGTCTTGGCATATTTCACACGGACCTTCATGGTATCCTCCTTAAATCATCCGTCATTCTGAGCGAAGTGAAGAATCTTATCACTTCGCATGAAGGACTATCCTTTATCTCATATTCATCATCGGAACTACGTCAGTTCATCGCTGGACAGTTTCCCTCGGAGAAGCAGGCTGCACCGCAGCCGGAGCACTGCTCCCTGCAGTTCTTTGTCACTTCTTCCCTCTGAGCCTTTTCCCATTCCCGGATCAGGAATTTCTTGGATATACCGCAGTCCAGATGGTCCCAGGGCAGGATCTCTTCCACGGACCGCTCCCGGGTGAGATAAAACTCCTGATCGATAGCCAGCGTCTCCAGCGCATTTGTATACCGATCCATCCGGAAGAACTCGGTCCAGGCATCGAAGATGCCACCCTGCCGGTACACCTCCAGCACCAGTGCCGAAAGCCGCCGGTCTCCCCGGGCGTAGATCCCCTCGATCAGGGAAATATCTTCATCATGATACGTAAAGCGCATCCGCTTCGTATTCTTCATCTGCCGGAAATGATCCTTTGCCCAGCCCGCATGCTCCATATAATCCTTCCGGGGCAGCATGGGCGCCCACTGGAAGGGCGTAAAGGGCTTGGGAACAAAATAGGAAGCCGATGCGGTGATGGAAAGACTTCCCACCCGCTCTTCCTTCGGTACCGTATCAAAATATACTTCGGAGATCTTCTCGCAGAGCTCCGGGATGCCTTCCACATCCTCTCTGGTCTCCGTGGGAAGTCCCATCATGAAGTACAGCTTCACCTTATTCCATCCGCCGGAGAAGGCCTGGGTCACACCCCCGAGTATGTCCTCCTCGGTAAGCCCCTTATTGATCACGTTCCTCAGTCTCTGGGATCCTGCCTCCGGCGCAAAGGTAAGGGACACCTTATGGATATCCTGTACCTTCTTCATCACATCCAGTGAAAATGCATCCACCCTGAGGGACGGCAGGGACACCTGCACATGGTCCCGGTCGATCCGTTCCACCAGGAAATCCATCAGCTCCGGAAGTCCCTGATAATCACTTGTGGAGAGGGAACTGATGGATATTTCATCATATCCCGTATTCCGAAGCATGGTATCCACGTAACTCTTTACTAGTTCCACCGGTTTCTGCCGCGTGGGACGGTAGATCATTCCCGCCTGACAGAACCTGCATCCGCGGATACAACCGCGCATCACTTCGAGAACCACCCGGTCCTGGGTTGCCCGAAGATAGGGAACCACCGGCTTCATGGGATAGGGTGCTTCCGAAAAGTCCGTGACCACCACCTTCTTCACCCGGGCCGGAACCCCTTCTTCCACCGGAACAACCGCTTCGATGGTCCCGTCAGGCTTGTAGGTCACTTCGTAAAGGGACGGAACATACATTCCCTCAATACCGGCAGCCCGGATCAGGAACTGGCGCCGGGTCATATCCGAGTGTTTATATTCCTTATAGAGTTCCAGCAGTTCTCCGTACTTCGACTCTCCCTCTCCGATATAGAAAATGTCGAAGAAATCCGCGATCGGTTCCGGATTATAGGTACAGGGATCTCCGCCGATCACTATGGGGTCCCCCTTGGATCTCTCTTTACTGAAGAGAGGGATCCCCGCCAGATCGATCACCTGCAGGATGTTGGTATAGCACATTTCATATTGGATGGTGATCCCCAGAAAATCAAACTCCCTGACGGGAGTCTGTGATTCCAGCGAAAAAAGAGGGATGCTCTGCTCCCGCATAACCTTGTCCAGATCCGGCCAGGGGCTGTACACCCGTTCGCACCAGGTATCCTCCCTCCGGTTGAACATATCATAAAGGATCTGGATCCCGAGATAGGACATACCGATCTCGTAAACATCCGGAAAGCACATGGCATACCGGATATCTACCTGTGCGGGATCCTTCACCACCATATTCACTTCATTTCCGATGTATCTGGAGGGTTTATCCACCGCCATAAGGATCTCATCGGACAGAGCAAGTTTCGTCATAGTATTCCCTTGATCAGTTTTTAAATGAATGCACGGGAGCCGGGATACGTCCCTTCCGGTTGATCAGCGCATCGCAGCCGTAAGGATTGACCGCCATGATGGGCGCACTTCCGAGAAGGCCGCCGAACTCCACTTCGTCACCTACGGACTTTCCGATCACCGGAATGATCCGGACAGCCGTCGTCTTCTGGTTGATCATACCGATCGCCATCTCGTCGGCAATGATACCGGAAATGGTGGTTGCTTTCGTATCTCCCGGAATTGCGATCATATCCAGACCGACGGAGCATACACAGGTCATGGCTTCCAGTTTCTCGATGGTAAGCGCACCGGCCTTGGCTGCATCGATCATGCCCTGATCCTCACTGACAGGGATAAATGCGCCTGAAAGTCCTCCCACATAGGAGGATGCCATGATGCCGCCTTTCTTCACCTGATCGTTCAGAAGTGCCAGTGCAGCTGTGGTTCCGGGTGCTCCGGCCATATCCACACCGATCTCCTGCAGGATATCCGCTACGGAATCACCGATAGCCGGGGTAGGTGCCAGGGAAAGGTCCACGATACCAAAGGGAACTCCCAGACGTTTGGAAGCTTCTTTTGCCACCAGCTGACCCACGCGTGTGATCTTAAATGCTGTTTTCTTGATGGTCTCACAGAGAACCTCAAAGGATTCTCCCCGGATCTCGGAAAGAACACTCCGCATAACGCCGGGGCCGCTGACCCCTACATTGATGACACAATCACCCTCGGTTACACCATGGAAAGCTCCCGCCATAAAGGGATTATCATCCGGAGCATTGCAGAATACCACCAGTTTTGCACAGCCGATGGAATCCTTTGTCTTTGTATATTCCGCCGCTTCTCTGATGATCTCGCCCATCAGCCGGACAGCGTCCATATTGATTCCTGTTTTCGTGGAGCCCAGGTTCACGGAGCTGCAGACCACATCCGTCTCGGCCAGCGCCCGGGGGATGGAACGGATCAGAAGCTCATCTGCGGTTGTCATATGCTTGGATACCAGTGCGGAGAAACCTCCGAGGAAATTCACTCCCACATCCATGCCTGCACGGTTCAGGGTCTTTGCGATCTCCACAAAGTCTTCCGACGTCTTACATACGGAACCGCCCACCAGAGCGATGGGAGTTACGGAGATCCGCTTATGAACGATGGGAATGCCGTACATTTCCGTGATGGCCTTTCCCGTCTTTACCAGATCCTTTGCGCAGGTGGTGATCTTTGTATAGATCTTCTCGCAGGTCTCTGCCACATCCGAGCCTACACAGTCCAAAAGACTGATGCCCATGGTGATGGTCCGGACATCCAGATTCATGCGGGATATCATTTCATTTGTCTCTAATACTTCATTTAACGTGATCATTGCTTCCTCCAAACGAATGGATAATAAAAAAGATGTGCATATACGGATATATTATTTCTGAAGAAAAACTATATCCTGTGCATCATATCAAAGATCTCTTCCTTCTGGGTTTTGATCTGAACTCCGATCTCGTGCCCGACAGAAGTGAGTTCACGGGCAAGCTCCTCATGGGATTTTACTGCCTTATCCGTATCCACGATCATCATCATGTTAAAGTAGCCCTGCATGGTAGTCTGTGTGATATCACAGATATTGATATTGTTGCTGGCCAGATAATTGCAGACCTTAGCGATGATACCTACGGTATCCTTTCCGATCACGGTGATAATTGTTCTTGACATCAGCTTCATGCTCCTTTCACTCGTCTTCCGCTGAATAATAAAATGGCGGAAATCGCTTATCCTATTATAGCGACTCCCGCCATTCGTTTCAATGGGAATTTACGGTATGTGAAATTACTGGAACAAAGCCTCATCAATAATGGACCGTGTTCCGTCAACACCTGCATATACAGTCACGATCGCATAAAATGTTGTGGCGTTCTGATCCGAATATGTGCATTCGCAGAGAATGTAATAATTCGTTCCCGCAACCACCTGGGTACCCAGCAGAACCAGCGGATCATAGGATTCACCCGTAAGTGTTGCCGTCGCTTCTTCCAATGCCGTCTTCGCCTCTGCCGTAAGCTCCGGACCTGCCTCCGTGATACCGCCTGCCAGCTGTTCTGTCGGAGCCTGAACCGTGGATGCCGCGATGTTGGAGAAGGATGCATTTCCTTCCAGATCCTCATAAATCGTCACAAGGGAATATACCGGCTTTGCGTCCGGAACAACGGGGGTCTGCTTGCAAAGCAGGCAGTAGTTCTTTCCCGCAACCACCTGAGTTCCGATCAGTGCGACAGGATCATAGGTTGCACCTGTCAGTCCTGCACCGGCCTTCTCAACCAGCGCCTTAAGCTCCGGTGTGATCGCCGGTGAAGCCGCCTTCTCCCAGCCGCCGGAGATCTGATTTCCTACCATCTCGTTACCTGACGGATCCGCCTCCGTTTCAACCTCACTGGATTCTTCAACCTGGATCGTAGCTTTCTCATTCTGGGTTGAATCCACCTTATGAATGACATCTACGGTAGTTGAAGCTGTCGTTGCATTATCCTCCTTACCGCATCCGACTGCCATCATTGCCATAGCTGCGATAAGTACAGCTGCCGTGATCTTCTTTCTCATTATTTTAACCTCCATTGATTAGGATTTTTCACTCCTTTCGGAGCTCTTTACATAATATACGTGCAAATCCGGAAAAATTTTGGAAATTTTTTACATCCGACTACTAAAATTCTATCATGGGATCCGCCGCGTCACGCCCGGCAACCAGGATGTTCAGATCCGTGGGATCCGGTGCGTAAGGGTTCCCCAAAAGTTCATGTTGTACCGACATAAGTGCAAGTTCGGGATAGTTGTTTTCTTTCGACAGATGTCCGAGCCGGATCTCCTTCACGTGCTCATTCAGAAGTTCACGGATCAAGGCTCCGCCGGCCTCATTGGAAAGATGTCCGTAATCACTCAGGATCCGCTGCTTTAACTGGTAGGGATACGGTCCCACCTCCAGCATACGGACATCATGATTTGCTTCGATCAGCATTACATCACAGCCCCGCAGTTCCCGGATCAGTGTGTCGGTGGCCCGACCCAGATCGGTGGCGATACAGCATTTTTTCCCGCCGTCCGTAAAACTGTAGCAGACCGGTTCTGCCGCATCATGCAGGACTGCATGGGAACGGATCTCCAGATCCTTCAACTGAATGCTGTCCCCCGGACGAAACGGCCGGAACAGTTCCCGGTCGATCCTTCCCAGCGAAGACATACGGAGGATTGCCTCCATGGTACCGTCTGTGGCATAGATGGGTTTATGGTATTTCCTGGCCAGAACACCCAGGCCCTTCACATGATCCATATGTTCATGTGTGATGAGGATCGCATCGATATCCCCACCGGTATAACCTGCGGTGTTCAGGCACTCTTCGATTTTCTTCATACTTACGCCGGCATCACAGAGGATCGTCACCCGGTCGGTTCCGATCAGGGTGCTGTTCCCGCTGCTTCCGCTGACGAGATTCATCATTTTCATGTTTATCTTCTCATTTTTCAGATTTTGACGGAGCCTTTTTCACATATCCTCCGTCCTTGGCTGAAGGATCATGGATCGGACAAAGACTTCCTCATATTCCGGATTCCCCGCAAACTGCAGCGTCATTACTTCTTCCCGGAATGTATCATATCCCATCAGACCGGTTTTTCCGCCGGTCACCATCTGTTCCGCCGCCAGAAGGGATGTATTTCCTGCCACATGGATCCTGTCCCGCAGTATCTCGGGGATGAGACCGATGGTGACTGCGTCCCGAAGAGACAGATGGAATCCGAAACCTCCGGCCAGATGGATCTTTCTTATATCTTTCGCCTTTATCCCCGCACGTCGAAGCAGCATGGAGAAGGTGCCGTAGATGGCTCCTACCGCAAGCTGTATGTCATGCAGGACTTTCGATGTGATGCGGATTCCCTTTTCCTCCACTCCTTCTTCCGCGATCTCGGGAGGAAGGATCCCGTCCCCACGGATCTTTCCCTTTCGGATCAGACCGGAAAGTGCGGAAATCGTCGTGGTTCCGTAGATTCCCTGGGAACGTGTACAGTTTTCGAAGGCGGGTCCGCAGGCCGCGGACGCACCGTACAGTTTACGATCATGCCGAAGGATCATTTCTCCGTTGGTCCCGAGATCCATCAATAGTTCATTTTCTTCCAGAGGCAGTGCCCAGGCTCCGCCGACAGCATCGCTTCCGAGGAAGGCAGATGCAGCAGCCGGTACCGTGCAGGGTATCCCCTGAATCGACATCTGCTCCGTATGGTCATACGGCAGTGTGAAGGGGGCTTTTCCCAGAGTAAGCACACCATGTCCCAGAAGCAGGGAGGTCATGGTGGCATTACCGGTAACAACCGCCGGTCCGATTCCCTGTCCGGCAGAATCCCCCTGCCAGGACAGCATTGTCTGTAATACATTTTGGATCTCATGGATCACACAGTCCCGAAGTTCCGTGCTGCCCGGATGCCTTCCTGCCCACGTGATCCGTGAGATCACATCCGAACCGTATTTCCTCTGGGGGTTCAGGAATCCGTGCTTTGCCGCAACCGAACCATCCGGTCGAAGCAGAGACGCCTCCACCGTTGTCGTACCAAGATCGATCGCTGCAAATAATCTGTCCATGTCCATTTTCCTTGTTATTTTGCCCAGTCGGGATTAATATAGATCTCACCGGTCACATCAACTGATAGTTGATCCAAGAGGGTTTAGATCAGAGTGCCGCTTTCGGGCTCTTGTCCAGCGGACGATAACCCTTCTCCTTCAGAACCTCAAAGATCTTCTCCTTATGTTCGGGACCGAAAGCTTCCATTGTGATCACAAGCTCCACCGCAGAATTCCGGTTCAGGGATACGAACTGGTTATGCTCCAGCTTGATGATATTGCCCTGAAGCTCTGCGATGATACGGGAAACCTCCATCAGCTGGCCCGGCTTATCCGGAAGCAGTACGGATACCGTAAAGATACGGCTCCGTGCGATCAGGCCGTGCTGAACCACGGAAGAAAGGGTGATCACATCCATATTTCCGCCGGAAAGGATGCTGACTACCTTCTTCCCCTCTGCCGGCAGGTGTTTTAATGCCGCAACGGTAAGAAGACCGCTGTTCTCAACGATCATTTTATGATTCTCGATCATATCAAGGAAGCTGACGATCAGTTCACTGTCCTCAACGGTAATGATATCATCCAGATTCTTTTTAATGTACGGGAAGATCTTCTCCCCGGGCTTCCGTACAGCGGTACCGTCGGCTATGGTATTCACTCCGGGAAGCGTCGTTACCGCACCAATCTTCAGGGATTCCTGCATGCAGTTCGCTCCGGCAGGCTCCACACCGATCACCTTGATGTTCTTATTCAGCATCTTTGCCAGTGTGGATACGCCGGTAGCCAGTCCGCCGCCTCCGATGGGGACAAGGATGATATCCACGAAGGGAAGCTCCTTCAGGATCTCCATGGCCACGGTACTCTGGCCGGTTGCCACCTCCAGATCATCGAAAGGATGGATAAATGTATAGCCCTTCTCCTCCGCCAGTTCCAGCGCATAAGCACAGGAATCGTCATACACATCTCCGTAGAGGATCACCTCAGCCCCGTAAGACTTGGTACGGTTCACCTTGATGAGAGGCGTGGAAGTGGGCATTACGATAGTCGCCTTTACACCGTAGGCCTGGGCCGCATAAGCAACGCCCTGGGCATGGTTTCCGGCAGATGCGGTGATAAGTCCCTTGGCACGTTCCTCATCCGTCAGCTGGCTGATCTTATAGTAGGCACCGCGGATCTTGTATGCCCCGGTCACCTGCATATTCTCCGGTTTAAGATATACCTTATTTCCGGTGGTCTTACTTAAGAATTCACTTTCGATCAGGTTTGTGGGACGTACCACCTTTGATACGATCTCATACGCCTGTTCGCATTTTTCTCTTGTGATCTTATCCATTTTTCATGTCCTCTTTATGTGTATTGGTACTTAGCCGGGGATCCGCCCCGGTTGATTATTTTTCATATGTGGGATCCGAAGTGACATCCATAACAACTCCGAGAATATCAAGGAGCCCTACGTCATCGTCATCACCGTCATCGTCATCTTTCTCTTCATCCTCAGCCTTCTTTTCTGAAACTGCTTCCTCTGCAGCGACTTTCTCTGCAGCAGCCTTCTCAGTTTCTGCTTTTTCTGCAGCAGCCCTCTCAGCGGCGATCCTTTCGGCCTCTGCTTTTTCTGCAGCAGCCTTCTCAGCAGCATTTGATTCCTCCGCATCGAAGAGTCCCTCATATTTTTTCAGGGTGACGATATCGCTGATCAGCTTATCCAGGAACGGTGCCATAAGAAATGTATAATACTCCGTGATCCCCAGCAGCTTTTCGGACTGGTCCCTTACCGGATCCCAGTTCTTAATCAGAAAGTTTGCCGGCTTCGTCATCATATCCTTAAAATATACCGCCTGATCCGTGATCACAAGGCCGTTCTTTCCCTTACTGAACAGGGAGGTATCAAAGAGCATGAGGATCGTCTCATCCTCGCATCTTTTCTCCACAAAATGCTTCATCACCTTTTCCTGGTGTTTCTCCTGAATATGGGGATAAAACTCCGGCTGAAATGCACATTTTTCATCCTTCAGGCATTCATGGAATCTGTCTTTTAAAAGATTGACAAAGTTTTCATTAAACATCTTATTCTTCTCCGAAATCCTGAGCAGTATCCTCGGTATCGCTCTCCACGATCCGTTCTACATTTGACGGCATACTGAAGCCCGAGAACAGGGCTGAGATATACTGGTCCGGATCAAAGCGTTCCATATCCTCCACCTTCTCGCCCACGCCGATATACTTCACGGGCACATTCAGTTCTGCTTCGATGGCAACTGCGATACCGCCCTTTGCGGTTCCGTCCAGCTTGGTCAGGATAATACCGTTGATCTCCGTTACATTTGAGAACTGCCGTGCCTGCTCCAGCGCATTCTGACCGGTGGAACCATCCAGCACGATCAGGGATTCCACATAGGCTTCCGGATATTCTCTGGAAATGATGCGCCGCATCTTGCCCAGCTCATCCATCAGATTTTTCTTGTTATGAAGACGTCCTGCAGTATCGATCAGCAGGATGTCCGTTCCCCTGGCCTTGGCCGCGGAAACCGCATCGTAAACAACAGCGGAAGGATCTCCGCCTTCCCCCTGTGCGATCAGTTCAACCCCCGCACGGTTGGCCCAGGTGCGGATTTGCTCCACGGCACCTGCACGGAAAGTATCTCCGGCTGCGATCAGCACCTTTTTGCCCTGGGCATGGTACTTTGCAGCCAGCTTGCCGATGGATGTGGTCTTTCCGACACCGTTAACGCCGATCACGAATACCACCGACTTCCTGTCTTCGAAATCATATGCATTTTCATCCACAGACATCTGGTCACGCAGATTATTCATGACAAGATCCTTGGTCATCTCGGCGCTCTTCAGCTTCTGTTCCTTAACCTGCTTCTTAAGATCCTCGATCACGCGTTCCGTGGTCTCGTATCCCATATCCGCCTCGATCAGGGTTTCCTCCAGCTCGTCATAGAACTCGTCCGTGATCTCGGTTTCCTTGAAGACATTCGCGATGCTGGCGCTGGTCTTCTTCAGACCTTCCTTTAATCGTTGAAAAAATCCCATATCAATCCTCCTCGTCCTTCGAAACAAATCGAAGATCATTTAGATTCTTCGTCGCTTCGCTCCTCAGAATGACATCTATATGTCACCCTACTACTCTGCACCCATCACATTAATCATCCAGCTTGTCCTCGATCAGGTTCACGGATACCAGCGTGGATACGCCCTTCTCCTGCATGGTAATACCGTACAGGATATCCGCACATTCCATGGTACCCTTTCTGTGGGTGATGACGATAAACTGTGTATCCTTCGTCAGTTTCTTTAAATACTTCGCAAACCGCGTTACATTTGAATCATCCAGCGCCGCCTCGATCTCGTCCAGAAGACAGAACGGTGACGGTTTCAGGCTCTGGATCGCAAAGAGCAGCGCAATGGCGGTGAGACTCTTCTCACCACCGGAGAGCTGCATCATGTTCTGCAGTTTCTTTCCGGGTGGCTGTGCATTGATCACAATACCGGTCTCCAGCAGATTCTCCTCATCCACCAGCTCCAGGTCCGCCTTACCGCCGCCGAAGAGCTCCCGGAATACTTTGCTGAACATGGCCCGGATCTCACCGAACTTCTCACTGAAGGTCTCCTTCATGGCTTTATCCAGTTCCGCGATAACACCCCGGAGATTCTCTTCCGCCTTTATGATATCATCATGCTGGGTCTTCAGGAAGGTATAACGCTCAAATACTTCCTTATATTCCTCTATGGCGCCCACATTGACCTCACCCAGGGCTTTGATCTGCTGCTTTACGGACGCGATCTGCTTCCGCATCTCCGCAGGGCTCATCTCTTCCTCATCCCGGAGTTTCTCGGTCTCACTGTAGGTCAGCTCATATTCCTCCCACATATAAGCGGTAAGGCTTTCCTTGCTTTCCTCCAGCTTCTCCAGAGCACTAGTCAGTTTGAAGGCTTCCTTCTCAAGACCCGTGATATCTTTGGTCAGTTCCTCCCGTTTTCCGAAGAAGGCCTTATGAGAGCGGTTGATTTCTTCCTTCTGCTTCTGACTTTCCTTCTGTTCCTCGGCGATAGCCTCCAGCAGCTTCCGGTTCTCTTCGATCTTCTTCTGACTGGCAGTGATCGTCCGGCTCAGTTCCTCAACTTCCTTCACACGGTCACCGGACCGTTCCAGGATGGATGCCTTCTCCTCCTTCTGACGGTCAATATCCGCTGCAAGACGGCGGATATCTGCCTGATAGAATTCGTCACGCTGGGTCACGGTTCCGAGAGATAACTGTGCTTCCGCCAGCTGTTCCTCGAAGCCTCTCCGCTTCGTATCCTCCGCCTCGGCTTCCTTCTCCAGCTTGCCGATCTCGGACTCCTGCATACGGATTGCTTCCTTCTGCTGCTTCTCCGTATCAAAGAGTTCGGATTTGTTCTTCTCGATATCATGTACCTGCTGATCCAGTTCATCATTTTCCTTCTTGATGGATGCAAATGATGTGCTGAGTGCAGACAGTTTCGTCCTGGTCTGTTCCAGATTGATGCTGACGGAGTTCTTCTCCAGGGTCAGCTTCTGCAGCACCGACTGATACTGGGTCCGCTGTTCCTTCAGAGACTCTCTCTGCATGGAAAGCTCGGCATCTTCCTTCTTCGCCTCGGAGTACTTTTTCGTCATCTCCGCGATCTCCGCGGTCAGCTCATCCAGTTCACGCTTCCGACCCAGCAGATTGCTGTTGTTCCGGAAGGCACCACCGGTCATGGAGCCGCCGGGGCTCACCAGTTCACCCTGGGGAGTCACCAGACGCAGGGTCTGCTTATATTTCCGGGCGATACGGATCGCCGCATCGATATCCTTCGCCACGATGGTCCGTCCCAGAAGGCTGTCGATCACGGCCTTATATCTTTTATCTGTTTTTACCAGTTCCGAAGCGATTCCGATCACGCCATCCTCACGGAGTGCGTCCGGATTCACGGAACCGCGGCTGGTAACGGAAGAGATGGGGAGAAATGTAGCGCGTCCCAGCTTCCCTTCCCGAAGATATGCGATCATCTTCTTCGCAGTTTCTTCATCCTCGGTCACGATATTCTGGATGGAACCGCCCAGCGCTGTCTCGATGGCGGTCTCATACCGGGAATCCACCTCAATGATGTCAGCCACAACGCCGACGATCTTCGGGTGCTTCTCCTTCTGCTCCATCACCTTTTTGATACTGTTTCCGTAGCCCTCATACCGTTCGGACAGGTTCCGGAGACTTTCAAATCTGGATTTCAGACGGATCAGTTCCTGACTGGAACGGGTCATTTCCGTACGTACGGTACCGCTCCGGTCCGTCTTCGCACGTAATTCCGCCTCGATATGATCCAGCTTCCGCTGGTTGTCGGTCAGATTCTCCGTTACGGAATCCAACTGGGCCGAGAGTACCTTCTGATCCTCGGAAGCCCGCTGTTCCTCACTCTTCTCGGACAGGAACTTCTGCTTCAGTTCCGTTCTGCGGAGGGTGATATTCTCCAGCATGGTGTCATACCGGGCCACCTTCTCCTTCACGGTTCCGCCCAGGTTCATATAATCAATGATCGCACCCTTGGCACGCTCGATCTCTTCCGTAATCTCCTGACGGTGTTCCGAACTCTTGTCCAGCTCACCCTCCAGCTTCCTTACGGCAGCGGATTTCTCTTTCAGTTCGCCGGAAAGAGCATCCCTCTGGGCCTGTACCTTCGCCTGTTCCTCCGAAAGACGGCTGATCTCCGCATCCACACGCTCCATCTGAAGGAGCAGTTCCTTCTCCGAGTTCTCTGCAGCGGCGATCTTCTCTTTTAAAACACGGATCTCACCCTCGGCATGCTCATTTTCAAGGGAAATGCCGTGGGAGCGGTCGGTCTGCTCCTGCATCTTCTGATTCAGGTTCTCCAGTACCGTCTCCAGACGTTCATACTCTTCCTTGGTATGATCAAACTCCGCCTGCAGTCTGTCACGGTCCGCCTCGGTGATCTCCAGCTTCTCCCGGGTCTTTTTGATCTTATCCTCGATCTGATCGATCTCGATATTGAAGATATTAATATCCAGGCGTTTCTGTTCTTCCTTCAGCTTCAGATATTTCTTCGCCTTCTCGGACTGCTTCTCCAGAGGACCTACCCGTTCCTCCAGACCGCTCAGGATATCATTCACACGGTTCAGGTTGGCATGCTCCTGCTCAAGTGCCTTCTCCGTAGCCTGTTTATTCTTCTTATATTTTACGATACCTGCCGCCTCATCGAAGAGGTCCCGGCGGTCATCCGGCTTGCCGGACAGGATCCGTTCGATCTGTCCCTGACCGATGATGGAATAGCCTTCCTTACCGATACCGGTATCAAAGAACAGCGCAGCCACGTCCTTCAGACGGGTCACGGTTCCGTTGATCAGATATTCACTTTCACCGGAACGATATACCCGGCGGGCCACCGTTACTTCCGTATAATCCACAGGCAGGCTGTGGTCGGAATTGTCCAGTGTGATGGCTACATATGCAAAACTCTGGGGCTTCCGAAGCTCCGTTCCGGCGAAGATGACATCCTCCATCTTCGAACCACGAAGCTTTAAAGCGCTTTGCTCACCCAGCACCCAGCGTACCGCATCGCCGATATTACTCTTGCCGGAGCCGTTCGGTCCGACGATTGCCGTGATCCCTTCGTTGAACTTGAATACCATCCGGTTCGCGAAGGACTTAAATCCGTTAACTTCTATACTTTTCAGATACATTATTTCTTATTCCGTTTCTGGTTACTTATTATGATACTCTTTCTTATGAAAGATTCAGAGATCTCAGTGTTTTATGTGCCGCTTCCATCTGGGCACCCTTGATGGAATGGGACTGCCCCGTTTCATACGGGACTCCGCCCAGCAGGACCCTGGAGGTGTAAACCCGTAAATGATCCGGACCGGACTGGTCCAGCAGTTCATATTCCAGCAAAAGCCCGTTCTTCTGGGCATATTCCTGCAGGATCGTCTTGGCATCCGTAAATACCGTCTTATGCTCCAGATCCGTCAGCAGATGCTTTGTAACATATGCTTTCGCAGGCTCCATACCGCCATCCAGATAGATGGCACCCAGCACGCTTTCGAAGAGATCGCACAGGATGGACGGTCTCTCTCTTCCGCCGGTCATCGCTTCTCCTTTTCCGAGGATCACATAGTCCCCGTAGCCCAGTTCCTTTGTGATCTGGGAAAGGGTATATTCACAGACCAGACTGGCCCTTTTCTTCGTAAGCTCCCCCTCCGGAAGCTCGGGATACCGTTCATAAAGCGCTTCACTGGCAATATATTCCAGGATGGAATCCCCCAGGAATTCCAGACGCTCGTACTGGGGAACGGCGCGGACATGGTATTCAGATGCAAATGACTTATGTGTAAGGGCCGTGCGAAGCAGCTCGGGATCCGTAAAATGATATCCGATCTTTTCTTCCAGCGGTCCGAACTCCATGGACTCATAATTCATAGGGTTTTCTCTCACTCCGCTGTGTTCTCTTCTTTGGCAAGGCCCTCAATGATCTTGCCGCTGACATCTGTCTTCACAAAGTTCCTGCACTGAAGGACAGCGGATGCAAATTCCTCATCCTTTGAATTGCCATGCACCTTGACCAGAAGACCGTGCTTCAGTCCCAGCAGCGGCGCACCGCCCTTATTGCTGGCGTTGAAGTTGCTGAGGGTGGCCTTCAGGGATTTCTTGATCATCAAAGCACCGATCTTGCTCTTCAGGGTCTTCATCATGGACTTCTTGATCTCTTTCAGGATCATCTTTGAGAGACCTTCATACAGTTTCAGGATCACATTTCCCACAAATGCTTCCGTAAGGATAACATCCGCCTTTCCGAAGGGGATCTCCCTGGACTCGATACTGCCGATGAAGTTGATGGACTTGCAGGCCTTAAGAAGCGGGAAGGTCTCCTTCACCAGGGCATTTCCCTTTTCTTCTTCCGTGCCGATATTCACGATGGCAACACGCGGCTTCTTCACACCCATGATATTCTCCATATAAATGGAGCCCATCTGTGCGAACTGTACCAGAACCTCCGGCTTTGCATCCACATTTGCACCGCAGTCGATCAGAAGGGACATTCCCTCGGAGGTAGGGAGCAGCGGCGCCAGCGGCGTTCTCTTCACACCCTTTGCACGACCGATGATCAGGCTTCCGCCGGCCAGAACCGCACCGGAGCTTCCTGCGGAGATAAATGCATCCGCTTTTCCTTCCTTTACCAGGTTCAGGCCCACCACAAGGGAGGAATCCTTTTTCTTCTTTACCGCCTCTACCGGAGCATCATGGCAGGTGATCTCTTCCGAACAGTCCACAACCTCCAGACGTTTCTTATCATAGGTATATCCTGACAGCAGCTGGTCCAGTTCCTTCTTCTTCCCGGTAAGATACAGTTTCACATCCGGATTATTCTTTAACCCCTTTACGGCGCCTTCCACTGCGGCCGGTGCCCCGTTATCTCCGCCAAGGGTATCGATTACGATATTGATCATGGTTTTCCTCCCGATTTTACTTAGTTATAGTATGGCTGATTTCATGAAATAAGCCGTCTGTTCATTTGTTGACATAGACTACATTATTTTATCCTAATCAACCTTGGAATGCAAGAAAAAGAAGAACCCGCACAGGGCGGATTCTTCTCTTTTCTGACTGTATGTGCCGTTCAATGAACCGTTAAAATCCAAGTTTATCCAGAAAATCATGGACTTTTTCGCTTTTTTCCGCAAGCCCGAAGATCTTCGGTAGAAAGATAACCAGAAGGATCGTCAGGATAATGGCCCAGATGATGGATAGAATGATCGATGTGATGGCCAGATTCCTCTGGGTTTTGGTTCCTGCCTTTTTCAGACTCAGGATCCCGAGTATCAGACCCAGGGGCGGAAAGATAAACGCCATGACCATGGCGCAGATCACCATGGTATTCCCGTCGGAGGTATTCTCCTTCACCGGATGATTCTGCTCATATTCCGGTGTCATGCTGACTGCATACTCTCCCGGAACGGACCGGAAGCTCGGTGCCCCGCAGTTGGGACAGGTGCTGTCATTCGGCCTCAGAAGACAGCCGCACTCCCTGCAGGGACTGCCACCCACTGAGAAAGGTGCCCCGCAGTTCGGACATACTCCATATTGACCGTTCACCGGTCTCCCGCATTCTTTGCATATCATCTGAATCACCGTTTCATCAGTTCATGATCGATACTTCCAGTTTTCCTAAAGCGGTACGCTTAACCGAGTACCGGAGTGTTGTATCCGAATCGATCGTTACCGTAATCTCTTTAAATGTGGAACTCTTCTCGTTGTTCTGGAACCGGATCGTATGCACGCCGGCAGCCAGAGACAGCGGATATTTCGTCTGGAAGGTCTGTCCGTTTCCGAGAGTGGCATGGATATTTCCGTCAACAAGCACATCCACGTTATAATCGGACAGAGGATTGATATCCATGTTCTTTTCAAGATAAACTTCAAGGTTGACAGAGAAAACTTCTGCACTCTGTCCCTTCTTCTTACCGAGATCCAGGTCGTCATTCGCCGCATTGTAATACTGCTCGGGTTCACTCTTTCCGTTTCTGGTGAGGAGCAGAATGCCCAGCACCAGTGCGACTGCGCCGACAACACAGAGGGATACGATCAGTACGATCTTCCCGCCCTTAGATTTTTTCTCCGGAGCTGCCGGTGCCGTTCTCGGCGGTATGTAAGGCCCCGGCTGATTAACCCCCTGCCGGTTGTAACCGGGTTGATTGAATCGGGGCTGATTGTTCCCCTGCTGGTTATACCCCGGCTGCGATACCGTCAGCTGCAGACCGCATTGGGGACACTGACGGGCTTCCGTACTTATGGTATGTCCGCATTTCGGACAAGGATACAGACCCATGACGAAATCCTCCATAGAAAAAAAGATGTACACCAGACGGCATACATCTTTTTATTACTTAATCAACAGACACAATTTCCTTCTGGTTATAAGAACCGCAGTTCTTGCAAACACGGTGAGGCATCATAAGAGAGCCGCACTTGCTGCACTTTACCAGGTTCGGAGCAGACATCTTCCAGTTTGCTCTTCTCTTATCACGTCTTGCTTTTGATATTTTTCCCTTCGGGCAGATTGACATACCGATCACACCTCCTTACTCAGAAATCACACTTTTGTTATTATACAGATGTCATTCCTGCTTGTCAACATCTATTTTTACTTTTTTCAGAGATTGGTCAAAATGCATACTTCAGTGTCTCACGGGCAATGGCCAGTTCCTCATTTGTCGGAATGATGGCACACATCACCTTTGAGTCCGCTGTGGAAATGATGGTCTTCTGTCCGCTCTTCTTATTGGCTTCTTCATCCAGCGTAATGCCGAGATATGTGAGGGAGCTGATGATCTCCTTACGTACCGCCGCATCCCATTCACCGATACCTGCCGTAAAAGCGATGAGATCCACGCCGTTCATTGCGGCTGCATAGGCACCAATGGTCTTGATGATATGATAGCAGAATGCATGGAAGGCCAGCGCCGCCTTCGGATTGCCTGCTTCCACACCGGCGTCGATATCACGCATATCGCTGGACAGACCTGACAGACCGTATAGTCCGGACTCCTTGTTCAATACCGTAAGTACCTGATCCAGGGAGATCTTCTCCTGATCCGCCATGAACTGGATCACCGCAGGATCCAGGCTGCCGCTCCGGGTTCCCATGATCAGACCTTCCAGCGGTGTAAGTCCCATGGATGTATCCACGGACTTTCCGCCCTGAACCGCTGTGATACTTGCACCGCCGCCCAGGTGGCATACGATGATCTTTGTATCTTCCACGGGCTTTGAAAGAAGCTTTGCAGCCTCCTTGGACACGAAGCTGTGGCTGGTACCGTGGAAACCGTATTTCCGGATCTTATACTTCTCATAGTACCGATACGGAATTCCGTAAATATAAGCCTTCTCGGGCATGGTCTGATGGAATGCCGTATCAAATACCGCCACATTCGGTACACCCGGCATCAGCTCCATGCAGGCACGGATACCTAAAAGATTTGCCGGATTGTGCAGCGGTGCCAGTCCGCTGACCGCTTCGATCTGATCCAGTACTTCCTCTGTAACGCGTACCGATGTGGAGAAGGTTTCTCCTCCGTGAACCACGCGGTGTCCCACAGCGTCGATCTCGTCCAGGGATGCAAGGGATCCGTGCTCCGGATCCAGCAGCTCCCGGATCACGATCTTCAGAGCCGTTCCATGGTCCGGCATATCCTCTTTGATCAGGATCTTCTCCCCTGTCTTCGGATGATCGAACTTGATCTGGCCGTCCAGGAAGATTCGTTCGCAGAGTCCCTTTGCAAGCACCTGCTCGCTCTCGGAATCGATCAGCTGGTATTTCAGTGTTGTTGAACCGCAATTGATGACTAAGATCTTCATGTGTCTGCCTCCCGTTTTTGTAGTAATTCTATCCTGCGCATTCATGCTGAATTCGTTTTTTTTTGCGTCAATTCGTCTACCGCCGGAATCTCCGGAGACTGTATGCTCTCCGTTTCGGCTTTCGTATTCTCTTCCTCCGTATCTGCGGATTCCCTGCCCCGCAGTTCTTCAGGAAGACTTTCCTCTTCACGGCCGAAGATCACGATCATTCCGCGGCCGTGCTCCTTACTGAAATACATGGCCCGGTCGGATTGATCCAGAACATCCACGATCTCCGTTGCGATCTCCGGGTAGTTGGACATACCGATACTTGCATTTACGTGGATATTCTCTTTTTCAAACTTCACAACGGTAGCTACGATCTCATCATGAACCTGCTGCAGGATCTCACGGAAGCGGGTAACCGAACAGCCGGGAATGATAAGAAGAAATTCCTCACCGCCGTAACGGACCGCATAACCGTTATGGATCTCGGCATATTTCTTATCCACGGCCGCCACCATCCGGATCACTTCATCGCCGGCCAGATGTCCGTAGGTATCGTTGATGCTCTTGAATTTGTCTATATCCAGCAGCGCCATGGAAAGACTCTTCTCGTCCACAACGCATTTTGCACAGATACTGGGGAAGATCTCGTTGAAATACGCCCGGTTGTATACTCCGGTCAGTCCGTCCTTTACGGCCATATCCTTCATCTGCATGTAGAGCTTCGCACTCTGAACGGAACTCATGAAATCCACAAGGGAGGATTCATAGAAGGAAAATCCGGATTCAAAGAAGTCATTGGAACCGGACATAATGATCAGAACTCCGTAGTATTCATCATTGATGGTTGCTGGGACCGCCAGCACGTTGTTCGCATTCGTATCACTGAGAACTCCCGTCAGGAAATCCCCGTTATCGCAGAGCACCAGAGGATCCGGGCTCCGTCTTCTCTGCATCATTTCATAAATGCTGAAGAAATCCCGTTCCAGAGCTTCCCGGTAGGACTCATTTGCAGTCAGGATCGCACAGAAGGGATCCTTGTTCATGAACACCTTCTCCCTGATGTAGATACCGCAGGCCGTTGGATCCTTAACATCCATGATATTCTCCATCATGCGTCTCGCGTTCTCCGGGACATCGAAATTGGAGGAGAAATACTTCATGACCTCGATCAGGGAACGAACCTCTTCGTTCTTGCTTGCCAGCTCACGGTTGGCCTTTACCAGATTGAACTTCTGGAAATTGATCTCACTGTTGACCTGCTCCACCCGGTCCTGGTATTTCAGGAGTTTGTTCCGCTCCTCTTCCAGGTTCACGTATTTGAAATGAATATCCGTGGCCTTCTTCTCAAACATCCGAAGACCGTCCACAAAACTGTGGAACAGGATATAACATACACCGACGATCACCGCACCGATCAGGATCTCGATAATGACCCAGAAACCGGAAAGTACATTCCGGAAGCAAAGAGCCATACTGACCATGACGATGAACAGATACAGCACGCGGCGGATAAAGATCCCGAAATCATCGAAGATATCATTTAAGATCATATCCTCATAGATAACCACCAGATCGAACATAAGGAACGGTATGAATTCCATCGGATGCGGAGGCCCGAAGATCGTTCCCCCGGACATAAGCAGGATTGCAAGAAATGCTCTCACACTGAAGAACTTCTTCGGAACTTCAAACTTTCTCCAAAGGAAATATTCATCCATGACGGCACAAAGCAGTGTAGCCAGGATATAATAGGCAAGTGTAGTGGGGTCCGGAGAGATTTTCTTAAAATAGCATAAAAGAACGACACTAAACAAGACCACATAGAATGCTCTATGCAGCTTGAAGTGTCGTGTCATATAGCTCATCTTAAATTCTTCCGGCACTATTACCTTCCCCCGAAGCACAAAAAATACCTATGATATTATACCACCAAGTAGTGATTACTTCAAGAAAAGCCTTTGCAGTTCGTTATTTATTTTCAGGCGAAGTTCCTCTTTCGTTCCGTTATTTTCGATCGTTACATCCGTATTCTCACGGAAGAACCGCTCCGCCGGCTGATTTGCAAGAAAAGTATCCCATTTCCCACGGGTTCCTCCCCTGGTTTCCAAAAGTCTCCGGATCCGAATCTCACGCTCCACGAAAATGTACCAGAGTTCGTCACAGATGCTGCGATACCCGTCCTGGATCAGAAGTGCGGCTTCGATCACGAACAGACGCACACCTCGCGCCTCTGCCCTCTTGATCCGCCCGCGGATACTCTTTTTAACCGCTGGATGTACGATCCGGTTCAACTGCTCCAGATTCTCCGGGGACTGCATCACGATCCTTCCGAGAATGGACCGATCGATGGTTCCGTCCTGTGCAAGGATCTCCTTCCCGAAGCATTCCACGATCCGATGATAGGCAGCTCTCCCCGGCATCATCAGCTGATGTGCCAGCCGGTCCGCTTCCACGATACAGGAATCCGGCGTATCCGACAGAAGGTGCAGCACCTCGCTCTTCCCGGAACCGATGCCTCCGGTGATGCCAAGGATATGCATGCCCGTATCCGCTTCATTTGTTTTCATATTTTTGCTCACGTTTTATTCCTCTTGAACCGTCATTTCCGGCATATATCATGCCGGGGACAAAAGGTATCTGTCCCCGGCTGATCATGTGTCACATAAGTCTTCGATCATTTTGTGTCATACAGGCTCTCTCCCGTATGCATATCCACAAGGAGCGGAACCGTAAGCTCCGCGGCATTCACCATATTCTCCTCGAGAAGCCGCTTCACCTCTTCCACCTCATCCGAAGCCGCCTCGATCAGCAGTTCATCGTGGATCTGCAGGATCAGACGGGATTTCATTCCCCGCTTCAGAAGCTCCGTACGTACACGGATCATGGCCAGTTTAATGATATCCGCAGCGGTTCCCTGGATCGGACTGTTCATGGCCACACGTTCCCCGAACTGCCTGGTCATGAAATTCGAAGATGCGATCTCCGGGATCGGACGGATTCTCTTATACAGGGTCTGTACGGATCCTGTGGTTTTCCCGGTCTCTACCAGCAGATCCAGGAAGTTCTTTACGCCCTGATAGGTTTCAAAATACTGATCGATGTACTGCTGTGCTTCCTTCCTTGTGATATCCAGATCCTGTCCGAGGCCGAAAGAACTGATCCCGTAAATGATCCCGAAATTCACCGCTTTGGCTTTTCTACGGAGACCGCTGTCCACCTCTTCAAGGGGCACATGGAATACTTTGGAAGCGGTCGCGGCATGGATATCCTTTGCCTGGCGGAAAGCTTCGATCAGATTCTCATCTTCGGACATGGCCGCCATGACACGGAGCTCGATCTGGGAATAATCCGCGTCAACGAAGACGTATCCGTCTGCCGGTATAAAGACTCTTCTCAGTTCCCTGCCCAATTCGCTGCGCATGGGAATATTCTGCAGGTTCGGATCGGAGGAACTGATCCTTCCCGTGGCCGTTACGGTCTGATGAAACCGGCTGTGGATCCTTCCGTCCGGTGCGATACCTGCGATCAGACCATCAACATAGGTGGATCTGAGTTTTGTCAGCTGCCGGTATTCCAGGATGGCCGGAATGATGGGATGTTCGTCCCGGATCTTTGTCAGTACTTCCACATTTGTGGAATATCCGCTCTTGGTCTTCTTTCCGCTGGTCAGTGCCAGTTTTTCGAAAAGGATCTGGCCCAGTTGTTTCGTGGAATTGATATTGAACTGTTCCCCTGCTGCCGTATAGATTTCCTTCGTCAGAGCATCGATCCGGCTGTCAAGGCGCATTCCGTAGGCTTCCAGTGCCGCCCTGTCCACCCGTATGCCGAACTGCTCCATATCCTGAAGCACGAATGTGGCCGGATGCTCCATATTCCTGTAGAGATCCATCATATCCAGCTGTTCCAGACGGGCTGTCAGCACCGGATACAGCGCTTCCGCCGCATACGCCCGCATGGCAAAGACTTCCCGAAGCTCCGGCATGGCAAAGGAAAAGACCGTAAGCTCCTGCTTTCCCGCCAGTTCCTTTTCGCTCTTCACTTCGATATCCAGATACTTTTGCAGAAGTGAATGGTACGGGTATTCTCCTGCCAGCGGATCGATCAGATAGGCTGCCACTTCTATGTTGAAATAGTTTTCCTCCGGCGTGATATGGAAGGGACGGATCAGGGGTTTCAGCCCCGGCACCGCGATGGTCACCCGGTTCTTCAGCATCCAGTCAAGAAGCTCGTAAACGGAAGCGATGGCATCCGTCTGGGTCAGTATCACATTCCCGCCTATGGAAAATGCGGTTCCCAGAAGAAGATCTCCGGAGAATACCGGACAGAATCCCACCACGCTTCCCGGCTCCGTAAAGGCTTTCACTTCCGAAAGCTTTCCGTCCCGGAAATTCAGAGTAAAGGGCTGCTTCTCTTCTTCGTAGCTGGCGAAATGCTTCATCAGGCTCTTCATTTCCAGCTGAAGGAACCGTTCCTTTACCGCCTCCGACAGGAGTTCCTCCCGACCGACTTCGGTTTCGGAAAGTTCCACCGGCAGCGGTGCCGTAAGCAGGATCCTGGATAAATCTCTTGAGAAGATGGCCATTTCCCGGTTTTCTTCAAGAGCTGCACGCATTTTATTCGGCGGCAGGTCCGGGATATGCTCCAGAACGGATTCCACCGTATGATAGGTACGGATCAGCTTCTCCGCAGTCTTCGGACCGATTCCGGGAACCCCCGGGATGTTGTCCGAGGTGTCGCCCATCAGACCCTTCACTTCAATAAACTCTACCGGTGTCACACCATATGTTGCTTCCACCTCGGATGCGTGATAATCCTCTACCGTGGTTTTACCTGCACGGGTCTTCGGAATGCGGATCATGACATTCTCCGTAGCCAGCTGAAGCAGGTCCCGGTCTCCGGACAGGATGGTCACTTCCATCCCTGCTTCTTCACCCTTCCTTGACATGGTTCCGATCAGGTCATCCGCTTCATATCCTGCCTGCTCCATGGTGGGGATCTTCATCACATGCAGAAGTTCCTTTATGATCGGCATCTGTTCCCGGAGTTCATCCGGCATGGGATGCCGGGTTCCTTTATATTCTTTGTATTGTTCATGACGGAAGGTGGGGGCATGCACATCAAATGCGACGCAGATATTGGTCGGATGTTCTTCTTCATAGATCCGGAAGAAGATATTCAAAAAACCCAGGAGGGCATTCGTGTGAATTCCCTCCTGGTTTGTAAGATCCGCCGGCAGCGCATAAAAACCCCGATTCATGATACTGTTCCCGTCAATCAACAGAAGTTTTTTCATCGGATATCCTCCCTCCCAATTCGAGAATAAAGGCTTCGTAGTCTTTCAGCAAAAGGACGCTTTTGATCTTGTCAAAGATAACCGGTTTTTCCACCTTTTTCGCAGTCTCTTCTTCCAGCTGGGTTGAAATGAGGTATCTGTCCTCGATGGGAAGAAGTATATCCTTCCATCGATTGTAAAAATAATACTCACCCTGGGAGGCCTGTTTTGTGTCCTGCTCATAAGCATAAACACTTGTAAGACATTTCCCATAGAAAAGAATCATGAAAAGCGCAATCGCAATGGTGATGACGGTAAACATGGAGACCCTGATACTTCTCATGCTTCTGGCTTTATGCTCGGTCTTCTTCAGTTTTGCCTCCAGGTCTTTCCTGAAGTTACCGGAAGGCTCTTCCTCATCCGCCAGGATCTGCATACCCGTCATCAACGTATAATAGATCTCCAGCTCATCGTGACAGGACCGGCAGTTCTTCATATGCATGACGAACTCCAGCCGCTTCGAGTCCGGGAGTTTTCCCTCTATAAACGGCATGATATACGATTGCGCTTCCAGATGATTCATACTATCCTCTAATGATCCTTATTTCTTACTTGGTTGCAGATGTCTGCTCCGGTCCGTTCCCGTTGCTCATTCCCGTTCCCGGAAGCGTCGGTGCCATCAGGACCTTACCGGTTCCGCGATATACATTGACGAAGCCTTCTCCGGATACCGCAGAGCCCATCAGGGACTTTGCAGCCTTCTCTACCGTAAAGTTCAGGGAGGAAGACCATGCGATGGCCATATTTCCGTCAATTTTCAGTTCATCATCCTGAAGGATAAACTCAAACAATTCTTCTCTCGGAACCGGAGACTCCAGCACCGCATATCCCTGTCCGGACAGGCACAGGTTAAAGAGACCCTCACCGCCGAACATGGCGGATGTCATACCTGAACGCTTCATGATGGATTCCTTTATATTATTGTCGCAGCAAAGGAAAAGGCCGTCATCCAGAACCACACCGGCTCCCCATGTACCGATATCTTCGATCAGCAGATAGTTGAACGTAGGCTCCAGCATAAGATATCCCATTCCGGAGTAGATCGGCTTGGCAGCGGATTCACCGGTAACGGCACCCTTTACCATCTTGCCGAGGAAATTACCAACACCGGATATACCTGTTTCCATATGGACATTTCCTGCAGTCCACTGCATGGCACCGGCCTGGATCTTGGTTGCCGTGTTGTTCAGCTGAACCAGTACCTGCCGTTTCTTCACGTTCATTTCCTTCATGAAGTAAGCCATATTTGCAGAGTGCGGAGATACGGACATATCCTCCTGATGCTCATAGATAAAATACTGGCCTCCCTGTGCGATACATTTGAAATTCGGGTTGTTGAATACGTTGTTGTACTGAATCATCACCTTCTCCTCCTTTGATTCATATTATAGTACTGCCATTAAATCCAATTATAAAATTGCGGGGGATATATGTCAAACGAAAGATGCCCCCCCTTTAATCTTAAGGATTACCGGTTACTCTTTTTCGCATCCTTACAAAAACACCACAGTCAGCTTCATGCAAGCATGAGTGACTGTGGTGTTTTGTTTTATCGTTTATTCTGTTCGATTAGTTGTTGATTAGCTTATCCTCATCAGACCAGCTGTACAGGGAACGGATCTCTGCACCGATCTTCTCTGACGGATGCTCTGCCTTCAGCTTGCGAAGAGCCTTGAAGTGTGCCTGTCCGCCCGCGGAAGACATATCCAGCAGGAAATCCTTTGCGAAGGTTCCGTCCTGGATGTCGGACAGGATCTTCTTCATAGCCTTCTTGGTCTCATCTGTGATGATCTTCGGTCCGGTGATGTAATCGCCGTACTCAGCTGTATTGGAGATGGAGTAACGCATGCCTGCGAAACCGCTCTGGTAGATCAGGTCTACGATCAGCTTCATCTCATGGATGCACTCGAAGTATGCATTTCTCGGATCATAACCGGCTTCGGTCAGAGTCTCGAAACCTGCCTGCATCAGAGCGCAGACGCCGCCGCAGAGAACTGCCTGCTCACCGAAGAGGTCAGTTTCTGTCTCGATACGGAAAGTTGTCTCCAGAAGACCTGCACGAGCGCCGCCGATACCTGCACCGTAAGCCAGTGCCATATCCTGTGCATGACCGGTTGCATCCTGATATACTGCGATAAGGCACGGTGTTCCCTTGCCTGCCTGATACTCGGAACGTACGGTGTGACCCGGAGCCTTCGGAGCGATCATGGTTACATCCACATCCTTCGGCGGGATGATCTGATTGAAATGAATATTGAAGCCATGAGCGAACATCAGCATATTTCCTGCCTCAAGGTTTGGCTCAATGTCCTTCTTATACAGAGAAGCCTGCAGCTCATCATTGATCAGGATCATGATGATATCTGCCTTCTTTGCAGCCTCAGCAGCTGTGAATACCTCAAAGCCCTGCTCCTCAGCTCTCTTCCAGGACTTGGAGCCCTCGTAAAGACCGATGATGACATGAGCACCGGAATCCTTCAGGTTCAGTGCATGAGCATGACCCTGGCTGCCATAGCCGATGATGGCAATCGTCTTTCCATCCAGAAGGGAAAAGTTGCAATCCTTCTCATAGAAAATCTTAAGATCTGACATGTTTCGTTCCTCCTAAAATGTTTAAAATATATGCATAAGGTCCGGACTTGCTCCGGAGGTTATAGCCTATCTTCTTGCAAGACCCGTAAGGCCGGTACGAACCAGTTCCTGGATCTCAAAACCGTCCAGCAGTCCGATAAAGGCATCGATCTTGGTATTATTTCCGGTGATCTCGATCATGATGGTCTCGGGGGACACATCCACGATCTTGGCACGGAATACATCTGTTATGGCAATGATTGCCTGTCTCTGGTTCTGATCCGCTTTCACCTTTACAAGTACCAGCTCACGGCATACAGACGCACCGTCCTCCAGCTCGATCACCTCGATAACGTCCTCCAGCTTGTTCAGCTGGTTCTTGATCTGGGAAAGGATCCTGTCATCCCCGCTGACGGCAACAGTCATCCGGGAGTATTTCGGATTCTCCGTCACACCTACCGACAAACTGTCAATGTTATAGCCTCTGCGGCTGAACATGCCGGAAACTCTGGAAAGTACGCCGGATGTATTATCTACGAGGAGTGAAAGTACCTTCTTTTTCATGGGATCACCCACCTTTCAAAATTCATAAGAAACATTTTAACAATTGTTATTTGCAATGTCAAGACGGTTCTACCGCCCCAGCAGGCGGTCTACAAGTTTGACACATTCATTTGCATCTCTGGAATATCCGTCTGCATGGATCTCATCCGCAAAACTCTGGGAGATCACGGCTCCGCCGATGATCACCTTTGCCGTACATTTCTCTTTTTTTGCCAGCTCCACCACCTCTTTCATCTTCATCATGGTGGTGGTCATCAGGGCCGAAAGACCGATGATATCCGCCTTCTCTTTCTTTGCAGCCGCAATGATATCTTCTGCAGGCACATCCTTTCCGAGGTCCGTCACGGTGTAGCCGTAGTTCCGGAGCATCAGGATACAGAGATTCTTTCCGATCTCATGGACATCGCCTTCCACGGATGCAAATACGATGGTTCCTTTCGGCTCTTTTCCTTCTGCGGAAGGAAGCATCGGTGCCAGGAACTGTATGGCAGTATCCATGGCATTTGCCCCCTGGATCAGCTGCGGAAGGAAGAACCGCTTTTCTTCAAAAAGCTCACCGACCCGGGTGATCGCCGGGATCAGGTCTTCATCGATAATGCTCCTGGCTTCCCGTCCGGCCTCCAGCTGCTTCTTAGTTTCTTCCACGATCTTCGATTTGTTCCCGTTGATCACGCAATCATAGACCGGTCCTTTGGATTCCTCTCCCTTTCCTGCGCCCTGGGCTTTCACCGGTGCACCGGTTCCGGCTGTCGCAGATCCGGTAATGGGACGTACGTATTCCACATAGGTTTTATCCGCACCCTCCTTCGCAAGAAGCAGGTCGGAGGCATAGGCCGCGTTCATCAGCTGTTCCTGTCCCGGATTCGCGATGGCCATGGTAAGTCCTGCGGAAATGGCCATGGTAAGGAATGCGGAATTCACATTGATCCGTTCCGGAAGTCCGAAGGAAATGTTCGACAGTCCGCAAATAGTTGGAAGACCGTAGTTATCATGCGCATACCGGATGGTATCCAGTGCATTTCCTGCCGCCATGGGATCCGCACCCACCGTGGAGATCAGTGCATCCACGCACAGATCCTCCATGGTAAGTCCCTCTTCCAAAGCGATCTGTACCAGCTGGTCCACATTTGCCCGGCGCTCCTCTGCCGTGGCCGGAAGTCCGTTATCGGAGACCGGAAGCAGGATGCACATGGCGCCGTATTTCTTTGCCACCCGGAACAGCGGTCTTGTCTTTATACTTTCCAGAGAGACCGAATTGATCAACGCGCGTCCCGGATAGATCCTGAGAGCCGCTTCTATGATATCCACATGACTGGAGTCGATACAGAGGGGAAGGGACACCAGCTGTGTCACTTCATGGATCGTACGGAGCATCATCTCCTTCTCATCGATTCCGTTCAGCCCCATATTGATATCCAGTACATGGGCATGATTTTCTTCCTGGGAAACCGCCATCTCACTGACGAGATCAAGGCTTCCCTCCCGGAGGGATGCCTGCAGTTTCTTCTTTCCCGTGGGGTTGATCCTTTCTCCGACCACCAGGAACGGTCCGTCCGGACGGATCTCCTGCAGGGAGCGTTCGGAGGTAAGGACCCGTACCTTTCTTTCCAGCGGAGGCATGGGCTGTAACCCGCGAACCCGCTGCTTCACGGCGCGGATATGCTCCACGGAGCTGCCGCAGCAGCCACCCACCAGATTTGCACCCGCATCCACAAGTTCGGATATACAATCAGCAAAATGCTTCGGTGTCATTTTATATACGGACTTTCCGTTTTCCAGTTCCGGCATGCCTGCATTCGGTTTTGCAAATACCGGTACGGTAGCATACTTTTTCATGCGTGCCAGTAGTTCCGTCATCTCCTCCGGTCCCGTGGAGCAGTTCAATCCCACGGCATCCGCTCCAAGTCCCTGAAGCACGATCACCGCCACCTCGGGAGTGGTTCCGAACAGGGTTTTCCCGTCCTCCCGGAAGGTCAGACTGGTCATTACGGGGATATCCTGTGACAGTTCGCGGATGGCGATCAGGGCAGCACGGGTCTCCTGCAGGCTCATCATGGTCTCCACGACGAAGAGGTCTACCCCTGCATCCAGCAGCGCCCCGGCCTGTTCCTTATAGACATCGACCAGTTCTTCAAACTGCAGATCCCCGATGGGGAAAAGCTGTCTTCCGGTCATGGTCATATCCCCGGCCACGTAGCCTCGTCCGTTGCAGCGTTTCACTGCTTCTTTGGAAAGTGCCACCAGGTCGTGGTTCATCTGAACCGTTCTCTGTTCCAGGTGATACTCCCGGAGTTTGATCCGGTTACACGTAAATGTAGGCGCGTACACGATTCCTGTACCCGCCTCCAAAAAACGCATCTGTAATTCGATGATCGTCTCCGGATGCTCCAGGATCCACTGCTCCGGACACACGCCCAGCGGCATGCCCGCAGCCATCAGATTGGTTCCCGTTGCTCCGTCGAGACATACTATACGATGTTCCAGAAGTCTCTGAAAATCCGATCTTTTCATTTCTTACTCTCTTCTATTGCTTAACTATCTTCTGTATCAAAGGAAAATGCGATCTGCGCGTCCTTTGCCCCGGAGGTCATAAGTGACGCAATATATACTTCGTCCTTAAGCCAGGGTCCGTTATCAGCTGCGGCGGTCGCAAGGGCATCGCACCGCTCATTTCCCGGATTGCCATCGTGTCCCCTGACCCAGCGGAATTCCACCTGATGCGGTTCCTTCGCCTTCAGAAGGCGTTTCCAGAGATCCACATTCTTTACCGGTTCCTTCCCCCTCTTCCAGTTCTTCTCGATCCATTTATCGATCCAGTGCTCATTGAAGGCCTTTACAACGTACTGGGAGTCGGACCAGACCGTCACATGACAGGGCCGGACCAGATGCTCCAGACCCACGATCACTGCCATCAGTTCCATGCGGTTGTTGGTGGTCCGTTCATACCCCTGTGACAGTTCCAGCTTATGTTCCTTGCCGCCGGCATCCGTCACGGAGAGAACGGCTCCGTAGCCACCCGGTCCATCCGGATTCGCCCGTGCGGAGCCGTCCGTATATAGAGTCACATACTCCATTCCATCTCTCCTTGCAAAGTATCCGGCACAAGCCGGGATCACTGAACGAGATAATTCTCATTTCTCCAGTAACAGATTACGGGGAGCCCCCTGTAACCCATCTCATAGATCGTCTTCGCGGTATTGGACGGCAGATTTACACAGCCGTGGGAACCGCGTGTCAGGTACAGATCACCGCCGAATTTGGACTGCCAGTAAGCATCATGCAGACCGATCTCGCCGTTGAACGGCATCCAGTAATCCACATGGGAAGCATAGCCCGGACCAGTAAGTACCACATTCTGACGCATGCCATAGATCTCATAGAAACCGCCGGGTGTGTTCTGATACTTATTCGGATTGCCGGAAATGATATCATCCTCAAGGATCAGCTGGCCATCCATATAGAAATAAACCTTCTGAATGGAGAGATCCAGTTCCACATAGGAATTTCCGATATCGGAACAGTCATTGGTATATGCCTTTCCCGTATGGAGAAACATCGGCTCTCTTTCGATGTTCATTTTCCGGACCAGATTCTGGACCAGTTCGTTTACTTCATTCTCCTGATCGATCTCCCATCCGAGAGTCTGACTGGACAGGCGGACCATTTTACCGAAATGGGTCTTAAACAGACGCTCCTTCCCGTAGGTATCATGACTTGCAGCGAATTCCGCCACAAAACTCTCAACCTTGGTCTTGGATACGGCACAGTAATATTTCTCCTGATCGATCTCCAGCATGTTGTAGATATCTTCCGGCCGAAGGACAAATCTGGCCTTTTCGCCGTAAAGGTATGTGATCTTCAGTTCCGTGTAGGATGCGATGGTATCCCTGCAGCGGACTACTTTCTCGGATTCCGCATTGTACTCGGCATTGATGTAGCATCCGGTCTTCTCCAGATCGATCTCGGTTTCGAGATTCATGATCCGCTGATCCAGCAGTTCCGCCACTTTATCCCGGTCGAGCAGGGTTCCCGGATTTCCTTCGCGGATCACCGGTTTTCCGTTGGAGAGAACGATCGTCGGGTTCTCCGGCCGGATCATATTCTCATCCTTAAAATAAGCACACTCATCCAGGTATGCACTGAGCTTATCCTTATCATAGCTGATCACATAGGCAGCCTCACTCGGATGATCAAAGAACGCCATAAACCAAAGGAACGGATTCTGCTTCTCCTTGATCTTATGAACGTCGCTGGCTGTGGTAATGATGAGCCCCACATCCTCCGGATTGATGGTGAATTCGCCGTTCCGGAGTTTGACATTCAGATAGTAGCCGCTCTTCTTCGCATCAATCTCCTGCTGAACGGAGTCTTCCGTCCGGAAGGAATAATCCACACCGTTGATCACTGTATTGGGCTGGAAGACCTTCGTACTGATGATCACCATGGTGGTATATCCGGCGATCAGGATCACGGTCAGGGTAATCAGGGTCGCAACCAGGATACGTCTGGTCTTCTTTTTCTTTTTAAATGCTTTCTGATCGACAAATGCGTCCTGATGTCCGATCCCGGAGAGATCCTTCACGGGTTCTTCCGGTGTCCCGGCTTCTTTCCCGTCCTTGGGATATTCTTCCCGGATCCTTTCGGTTACCGGTGCTTCGGCTGTCGGCACTTCCTTCATCGGATCCTCTCCCGGGATCCGTCTGGTTGCCGGTTCTTCAATCACCGGCGCTTCCTTCTTCAGGTCTTCCTTATCCGGTTCTTCCTTTTTTGATTCTTCCTTCTTCGGTTCTTCCGGTTCGATCCGGACCGTTACGGGTTCTTCCGAAATCTTCGTTTCGGATTTTAATTCCTTACTTTCTTCCGGTTTCTGCCCATCCTTCTTCACAACTTCGGGAGTCTCATCATCATCATCATCATCATCTATGACAAGATCCACAACTTCGGTTTCATTCCTCTCATCACCCATAGAATCCCTCATTTCCTAAACGAACTCTATTAAAACCATTTCAGGCAGATTATTGAATCTGACCGGGATCGTATGCTGTCCGAGTCCCGAGCTGACCAGCATCCTTGTGTCCCCTTCCTCGTACATTCCATGATCAAAATGCGGGAACAGATCAGATTTCGGAGATACGATCCCCCCCAACAGGGGCAAACGTATGATCCCTCCGTGATAATGTCCGGAGAGCGTAAGATCCGCACCCCATTTTCCGTACACCGGCCCCCAGGAAGGGTCATGTGCCAGAAGCAGGATCGGATACGGACTGTCCGCCGGTCCGAGATACCTCTCCATGCACTCCGTGCTGAGAGTTTCGCCATGCTTCATAAAGTAGGGGATCTCCATGTCCAGTCCGTAGACACGAATGATACCTTCCTTAAGCCGGAAGTCCTTCCACTGATTCACCAGAAATGTCACTTCCGGATCCAGACCTTTTCTGTAGTCATCCCAGTGAAAACCGTCTGTCTCCGAATGGTAGATCATCTTCTTCTCATGATTACCGTAAGCATAGACCACCGGCGCGATCCCTGTAAGTCCGTTGATCAGATCCAGCGCCGGTTGATAATTCTCGGATTCTTCGTTTCCGTTTACGAAATCCCCTCCCACCAGGATCAGATCCGGGCAGGCATCCTCAGCCGCTTTCAGAAGCTTCGGATTCATCTTTCCGCCCACGGCTTCATGATAATCCGTAAGAAAAAGGACTCGCCCCTTTACTCCCGGTAGTTTTCGTTCCACTTTCCGGATCCGGAATTGCCGCAGTTCACGGTATGATTCCAGGAACAGGACCGAAAGCCCCAGCGCACCTATACCGGACAGGGTTAAAAATATCTTGCTCAGCTTCATGCAATATCCTCAAACACTTCCCGTAACAGGATCAGGTCTCAACATTGATCACTCCCGCTTCCTCTTCTGCCTCCCGGCGGAAATCCTCCATCCGGTCAGGGGAGATCACGGGAAGATCATCCATGGATGAGATGCCGAAGCTGCGAAGGAAATCATCCGTCGTCCCGAACAGGATCGGATGTCCCGGTGCATCCAGACGTCCCACCTCCTGGATCAGGTTGTATTCTACCAGACGGTTCACCGCATGGGAACAGGAGACACCCCGGATCTTCTCGATCTCCTGCCGCGTTACCGGTTGTTTATAGGCCACGATGGACAGGGTCTCCAGCAGCACGTCCGTCAGCACATGCTTCTTCGGCGTATTCACCAGCCGTACCAGTTCATCGTAATAATCATTCTTTGTACAGAGCTGATACTTACCGTCCAGCTCGATCATCCGGACTCCCCGGTCCTCCGCATTATAACGCTCGGTCATTTCCGCAAGAAGCGCCGTTAGTTCCGCATCTTCAATCTCCAGGGCCGTTTTCAGATCTGCAAAGGATACTGCCCCTCCCACCGCAAACAGTACCGCTTCCAAAGCGGCACATGGATTCTTATGTTCTTCCACGTATGTATTCCCTTTCGAATGATTATTCCAGTGAATCGATCAGGATCTCTCCGAAGAGTCCCTCCTGCCGGATTGTGATCATTCCCGTCTTCATAAGCTCCAGGATGGCCAGAAATGAAACGATCAGATTCATTCTCCCGCGTTTTCTGCCGAGGAGTGTACGGAAATTAATGCTCCGAAGGCCCTGGATCTCCTTCCGGATCTCGATCATCCGGTCCTCCAGCTTGATCTCCTCCCGGCTGATGGTTCCGAATTTGCTCCGGACCGGATCCACACGGAAGACTTCTCTCCGCATCAGCTGCTGGAAGATCTCGTTTAACTGTGTGAGTGTGGTGTCACCGATCACCTCGGCGGGATCGATCTCCTCCCGGTGTTCCCTTACCTCTTTCGGTATGGATGCTTCCCTGTAAAATGCACGTCCCGCATCCAGTTCCATATCCTTCAGCTCGTAGGACGCATATTTATACATTTTGTATTCCAACAGGCTGCGAACCAACTCCGCCCGGGGATCCTCTTCCTCTTCCACAGGATCCTCCTCCTTAGGAAGAAGCATCTTCGCCTTGATGCTGATCAACTGGGCGGCCATCACCAGAAATTCACTCATGGTATCCATATCCGTCTCATCCAGTTGATCCAGATAGGCAATATACTGATCCGTGATCTCCACGATGGGGATGTCAAAAATGTTGTATTTGTTTTTTTCGATCAGATGAAGCAGAAGGTCCAGAGGTCCCTCGAAGACATTCAGCTTCAGATTCAGACTGTTCATGTTCTTATGCCACCCGTTTATTTCTCCCAGGACAGGCCGAAGACCTCGGCCTTCTTGTCCCTGGTCATCAGAGATGTCAGCGCCTCCTGTGCGGACATTCCGTCGAACAGCACATGATTCACGGTCTCAACGATGGGCATGGTAACACCGTACTGCTTTGAAAGTGTAAGTGCCGCCTTCGCGGAATAAACACCTTCCACCACCATCTTCACTTCATTCATGGCCTCATGATAGCTCATGCCCTGACCGATCAGGAACCCGGCTCTCCGGTTCCGGCTGTGCCGTGAAGCACAGGTTACGATCAGATCTCCGATTCCGGAAAGACCCGTGAAGGTTTCGATATGTCCGCCCATCTTCGTTCCGAGATTCGTGATCTCCACGATACCACGGGTAATGATCGCAGCCTTGGTATTGTCTCCGCAGCCGAGACCGTCGGCGATACCTGCCGCCAGTGCGATGACATTCTTCAGCGCACCTCCCAGCTCGATACCGACCACATCCGGACTGGTATAGACACGGAAGAAATCCGTCATAAAGGTGTCCTGGATGATCTGTGCGGTTTCTTCACTTTCGGAACCCACAACCACGGTGGTCCCGAGGCATTTACCCACTTCTTCCGCATGGCTGGGGCCGGACAGAACCGCAACCTTTGCCTGGGGGATCTCTTCCCTGATCACTTCGGAAAGCCGTTTCATGGTATCGTCTTCGATACCCTTGGACACACTGACCATGATGGTCCCCGGCTTTACAAAGGGGGACGCGGTTTTCGCGGCACTGCGGACAAAGGGTGACGGAACAGCCATCACCACCAGCTCCGGCGCTTCCATGGCTGTATTGATATCACAGGTATAATGCACGGTTCCCGGAAGGATCACTCCGGGAAGTTTCTGCTTATGCTCACAGTATTCGGTGAGCATGGCAACATCTTCGGGATCGATGGACCACATGGTGATCTCATGCTGATTACAGGACAGCAGTTTTGCCAGGGCAACACCCCAGCTTCCTGCACCTAATATCGTGATTTTCATATAATGTCTCCTTCAATTCAGCAAATTCAACGGTAAGATAACCGGTTACTTCGATTTATGTAAGGATAGTCTGTTTTCCTCATGATGAAGCAGGCGGCTGATATTCGCTTTATGTCTTACGATTGCAAGGATCGCCAGCAGGGATGCCAGCACGATACTCTCGATCATGGCCGCCTCGGATTCGGGCACTTCCCTGTTAAAGCAGAGAAGGTCATTAAATGCAAATGCCACATAACAGATCACGAAGGATACCATCAGTACGATGGAACCGACGGACACATACTTCGTGATGAGTACGACTATGGCAAAGACCACAAGCAGGATCAGACACATCCACGGATTCAGAAGTCCGAGAATGGCTCCCGCCGAGGATGAGATCCCCTTTCCGCCCTTAAAGCCCAGATAGAATGGGAAGTTATGTCCCAGCACCGCACCAAGGCCGGTGTAAAGAACATACAGCATATAGGAGTCCGGATAGACATAACGGAAGACGATATTTGCGATCAGGCAGGGAATAAATGCCTTCAGCAGGTCCCCGATGAACACCACCAGTCCGGCCTTCGGTCCCAGAACCCGCAGCGCATTCGTCATTCCCAGATTTCCGCTGCCGTGCTTCCGGATATCCACGCCCTTCATTTTTCCATATAAAACGCCCGTTTCGATCAGTCCGAACATGTAACCGATCAGAAGGCAGAGGATCCTCAGTACGATGTTCACCATTCTTCCTTCCTTTCACGTATGATAAACCGGATCGGCGTTCCTTTGAACAGGAAAGCCTCACGCACTTTATTCTCGATATAACGGATATAGGAGAAATGTGCCAGTTCCTTATCATTTACAAAAATGACAAAGGTCGGAGGCTTCACAGCCACCTGCGTCATGTAATAGAGACGCAGTCTCCGTCCCTTATCCTGCGGAGGCTCCACCTCTGCAGTGGCGGAAGCAAGGATCTCGTTGATCACACCGGTTGCCACCCGCATGGAATGATAGTTCACAACCATGTCGATCTCGTCAAAAAGCTTGGGCAGTCGTTGTCCCGTAAGGGCCGATACAAACATCAGCTCCGCATAGGGCATGAAGGACAGCTTCGTCCGAATATCCTTCCGGAACTGGTTCATGGTCCGGTCGTCCTTCTCGATCAGATCCCACTTATTCACAACGATAATCATGCCCTTGCCGCTCTCATGCGCGATCCCGGCGATCTTCGTGTCCTGATCCGTAACACCTTCCGCAGCATCGATCACAAGGACAGCCACATCGCAGCGTTCCACTGCAGCAACGGTCCGGATGATACTGTAACGCTCGATCTCGTCCTTCACCTTGCTCTTTCTGCGAAGGCCGGCCGTATCGATAAAGACATAATCGGTCTTGTTGTGGCGTACCACGGTATCCACCGCATCCCGCGTGGTTCCCGCGATATCCGACACGATCAGGCGCTCCTCTCCCAGCAGACGGTTGATCATGGAGGATTTGCCCACATTCGGTTTCCCGATGATGGCGATCTTCGGCCGGTCATCGATCTCTTCCTCCTTCACCTTCGCATTTGGGAAATGCGCCACCACCTCGTCCAGCAGATCTCCGAATCCCAGCAGTGAAGCTGCCGATACCGGATGGGGATCTCCCAGGCCCAGATTATAAAATTCATAGACATCGCCCATGAATTTGTCAAAATTATCCACCTTATTGACCACCAGCAGGATCGGTTTCTTCGACCGGCGGAGCAGATCCGCACAGGCCACATCCGATGCGGTGAGTCCTTCCCTCACATCCGTAAGGAACAGGATCACGTCCGCGGTTTCGATGGCGATCTCGGCCTGTTCGCGCATACGACGAAGAAGCAGATCGTCCGATTCCGGTTCGATCCCGCCGGTGTCCACCAGCGTAAACTGATAATCGAGCCATGTGACGTCTGCATAGATCCGGTCGCGTGTTACGCCCGGTGTATCCTTTACGATTGAGATCCTCTCGCCGGCCAGTGCGTTAAAGAGTGTGGATTTCCCCACATTCGGACGCCCCACCACGGCAACGATCGGCTTGCTCATTCTTCCACTCCTATAATATCCTTCAGATAATCCATTCCGTATGATTTTACAATAACCGTTTTTACTTGTAAAGCCTTTTCAAGGTCCGTAAGACGCATGTCATCCAGGAAAATATCCTCATCCGCCTTCAGGCAGGCCTGGGGGATAAGAAGCGCGTCTCCGAGATCTTTATCCTTCAGCTGTGCGGCAATATCCTGCCCCGTCAGAAGCCCCGTGACCGTAATCTTCGGACCGAAGAAATCATTCCGGATCGGGAACACCTGAAAATCGATATCCGGGCGGATCCGGGCCAGTTGTCCCCGGATAAATGCGGTATTGCCCGCCGCCAGCTCCCCTGTGATCGTGGATACCTTCCTCCCCGGATTCTTTTTGGAAAGAGACGCCAGGATCCGCTGCTCTTTACTCATCTTCAGCTTCTTTATACCGTGCACGTTTGCCGCCTCACAGGCCTCATCCACGGCATTTCTGAACTCCTCATAGAGAAGCCGGGTCATACCGACGCCGTTCTCGATCTGGGGATAACCGTCATAGGTTTCCTCTGCGGGAACCTCCCGCTCCGCCAGAATATACCATTCATCGCTCGCATGAACGAAATGGGTATCACAGCGTTCCATCACCTCCGCCTGGAAGCCCTCGATCATGTCGATCACTTCCTCCGCATCCTCCTTCGTAAAAGGATTCAGCTGGCAGAGCCCGTCCCTGTATCTGGTAAGCCCCACGGGAACCACGGACAGACTCTCCATTACCGGAGCGAATTCCGACAGATCCCGTATGGTCCTGTACAGCTCCTCTCCGTCATTCACGTCCTTACAAAGCACGATCTGACCGTTCATGGGGATTTCTGCCTCATAAAGCTTCCGGATATGCTCCAGTATATTTCCTGCAAACCGGTTATGAAGCATGGATACCCGAAGCTCCGGATTCGTTGTGTGAACTGATATGTTGATGGGAGCCAACTTGTACCGGATGATCCGGTCGATCTCCGACTCCTTCATATTCGTCATGGTGATGTAATTGCCCTGCAGGAATGACAGTCGGGAATCATCATCCTTAAAATAAATGGTATCCCTCATTCCCTTCGGGTTCTGGTCGATGAAGCAGAAAATGCATTTGTTATAGCAGGATTTGTAATCATCCATCAGGGATTCGGCAAAGACAAGCCCGAGATCCGCATCCTCATCCTTTTCGATGGTGACGGTCTTCTCACTGCCGTCCTCCCGCTTCACGGTGATGGTAACGGAGATCTCTTCCGCCAGATAATGATAATCAAAGACATCCTCCACGGGCATGCCGTTCAGGGAGATCAGCAGATCCCCCGTCCGGATCCCGGCCTCTGCAGCCGGACTCCCCTGTATCACATTGACGATACGATGTTCATGCATGCCCTATCCTCATCATTTAAAATGATCCGCAGCCGCTTTCCTGCGGTACATATCAAAATGCATTCTCCACATGTGTGATCTCATCCCCGAGGATTCCGATCACGTCAAACCGGACCGCCGTGGTGTCCGGCGAAAGGTTATGATCCTCCAGATAATAGAGAGCCGCCAGTCGTACGCGGCGCTGCTTTGCAGCATGGACCGCCTCCAGCGGATGTCCCTCCGAAAGATCCCTCCGGTACTTTACTTCCACAAAGACCAGGGTATCACCATCCATGGTCACAAGATCCGCTTCTGCCATCCGTGTACGGAAATTATACTCCAGGATCCTGTGTCCCTTCTTCTCCAGAAAGGCTCCGGCCATATGCTCTTTTTCGCCGCCGAGGGTTCTTTTATTCTCAGCCATGGTTCCTGCCTTTTATCTCAGTGCGAGATGCCCCCCGCATCGTAGGTGGCGGGCACTATGAGATCAGAATCTCTGTCGTATCCCTTCGGGTTCCCGGTTCTGCGAGCAATCCGTCACACCAGATTCTTTATATAGCTCCGACGGTGGATCTCACAGGGTCCGTACTTTTTCAACGCTTCAATATGTGCCGCGCTTCCGTAACCCACATTGTCCCGGAAGCCGTACATGGGATACTTTGCATCCATTTCCTGCATCATCCGGTCTCTGGTCACCTTTGCAATAATACTTGCCGCGGCGATGGAGACGGACTTGGCATCTCCCTTGATGATGGATACCTGCCGGATATCCACATCCGGGATATGGACTGCGTCCACCAGTAGGAGGTCCGGCTGTACACCCAGATTCCGGATAGCCTGACGCATGGCATCCTTATTGGCGAATTCGATACCCTTTTCGTCGATCACTTCCGCAGAGTTCATACCGACACCAACTGCAACTGCCCGGTTCATGATGATGTCATAAAGCTCCTCCCGGTGCTTCTTCGACACCTGCTTGGAGTCATTCAGCATGGGAATGATGAGATCCCGGGGAAAGATCACGGCAGCCGTAAGCACCGGACCTGCCAGAGGACCTCTCCCCACCTCATCGATCCCGGCGATCAGCTCCGCATCCGCATATTTCTTTTCGAAAAATGTCATGCCCCGGACACGTTCCGTCTCCGCATCGATGGCATCGATCTTCTTCCTGGCCTGTTCCAGGATCTGAACCGCACCCTTCCTGGTATCGGACTCATTTTCACGGATCAGACTGAGAAGGGATGTCCGCATGGAATCGTATTCCATGAGCGGCAGACTCAGGATCTTCTGATATGCAGTTCTCAGTTCACATATATTCAAGGGTTCCTCCTCCCGGACATACGGGTCAGGTTCAACGAACCACACCGTATGTAACTGAACGAAGGACCGCGAGATCCACGGTCCTTCATAGTTATATTAATCTATACTTCCGAACTTCTTCAGCGGTGTGATACGGAATGCAGCACGTCCGATGATCTTATCGCGCTTGATATTTCCCACATCACCATACCGGCTGTCACGGCTGTTATTCCGGTTATCTCCCAGTACAAAATACTCATCCGGTCCGAGGGTAATGGGACTTGCGGCATTGTTTGCATTCCGGATCCGTTCAAACCGGATGGGTTCCACAAGAACCTCTCCGTTGATCAGGATATCTCCGGAATCGGTGATCTGAACGGTTTCCCCCGGCAGACCGATGATACGCTTGATATAGTTCACATCATCCTCATAAGGGAAGACGATGATATCATAGCGCTTCGGATCTCCGAACTTGTAAGCCAGCATGTTCACCCACAGGCTGTCGCCGGATTCCAGGGTCGGATTCATGGAGTCTCCGTGAACCGTGGTACGGCGTCCTACAAAGGTAACGATCAGAAAACATACAAGAACAACGATACCGATATAGATGATAAGGCTGAGGAGGTCCTTTACGATATTCACATCCTGGGGACGTTCCTTGTCACCTTTTTTCTTCTTTTTCTTCTTCTCTTTCCGACGGGAGGGTTCCTCTTCGGCTTCGGATTCTGCGGCGCCTGCCAGGATCTCGGCGGTACTTTCGGCAGCTTCCGGTGCTTCCTGAACCTCCGAAGCAGCCGCTTCAGCCTCTGCTTCCACAGCCTCTGCTTCCTTCTTTTCCTTGCCTTCGATCTCCTCCAGAGCTTTCCTGGACTCTTCGGCAGCCTCGGCAGCGGCCTTCTTCAGGTCAGCCATGCTGACATCCGGAAGATCTTCTTCCTTTTCCTGCTTCCGTTCCAGTTTCTCCTGCTTCCGGCGTTCCTTTTCGAGACGCTTTTCTTCCTTCCGGCGTTCCTTCTCCAGGCGTTTTTCCTCCTTTGAAGAAACCCCTTCTACCAGGGCAGTGATCTCTTCTGCTTTGCTCTCTTCGTTCTCGTCAAAATAACCCATAGTTACCCCTCCGGGTATTCCAATGTCACCCTTCCCAGCCGGCCGCTCCTAAGATCATCCAGCAGACACTTTGCAGCCTTGTCCAGGTCCGGTTCATTTCCTTTTTTTACACATTTACGTATGTCTGCGATGCGGATCATTCCCTCCTCCGGAGACACACCACTCTTAATTTTATACCTTTCCGACAGTAGATTGCAATAGTATTTTTGCAAAAATACCAGAAGATCCGATGCCAGATTGTATTTTTCTATGATATCGTCGTTAATGGAGCCGATCCACCCAAGGGCGGTGCCCACAGCCGGACTCTCAAATTTCGGCCAGAGGATTCCCGGCGTATCCAGAAGATCCATATCTTTCGATATACGGATCCATTGCTTTCCCCTGGTAACTCCCGGTTTGTTCCCGGTCTTGGCAGCGGATTTTCCGGCAAAGGAATTGATAAATGTGGATTTCCCCACATTCGGGATCCCGACGACCATGGCCTTGATGGGACGTCCCACGATGCCCCTTCTTCTGTCTCTTTCGATCTTCTCCCTGCAGACATCCTGCACTGCCTTTCCCACCGCGGATGCTTCCTTCCGGTTCCGGGAATCCATCAGGATCACCGCATAGCCCTGTGACTCGTAATATGCCTTCCAGCGTTTCGTTGCATTCGGATCCGCCAGATCCGTCTTGTTCAGGATCAGAATGCGGTACTTCCCTTTTGCCAGTGTATCAATGTCCGGATTCTTGCTGGAATAGGGAACACGGGCATCCAGAAGCTCGATCACCACATCGATCAGCTTGATGTTTTCCTGCATCATGCGTCTGGCACTGGTCATATGTCCGGGATACCAGTTAATGATATTTGTCATCTCACTCATGTAGTTAAATCCTGCCCCTCTTGCCCTTCGTCAGGCGATAGAAAACCTTGCCCCGAATCTCCGAGCGCTGTACATTTCCATAGGTTGAAAAACGGGAATCCTCACTGCTCCCGAGATTATCGCCGATCACAAAGTATTCTTTCTCCGCCAGAGTCACCGGCGTGGAAAGCCTTCCCGGAGACTGGATCACGTCCAGCTGATAGGTGTCGCTGACCTGTTTGTCATTTACGAAGAGTTTTCCGCCCACGACACTGATCTTGTCTCCCGGTACTCCGATCACCCGCTTTATATCATAGTAGGAATCCGAACCCATGGCACGGATGGCTACGATGTCTCCGGGTTCCACGGAGCCGAATATATAGGAAAGCTTATTGACCAGAACCGTTTCACCGTCCGAGAGAACGGGTTCCATGGATGGTCCCTGAACCTTCAGGGTCTGGAAGCCCCAGGTGATGAACGCATATCCGAGGACGGCCGCCGCAAAAACGATCAGCAAAGTGGTCCGGATCTCTCCGAACAGCTTCTTCCTTCGTTTCTTCATTTCATTGGCGGTTTCCTTCTTCTGCAGGGTAAAATCCTGACCGCTGACATGCTTTCTTTTCATATCAATAACTCCCCCGGTCGTTTATAACAAGACACCGGAGTTTTTATAAAAAACTCCGGTGGTCGGTTGGTTATTTTACAAGTTCCTTAACCTTTGCTCTCTTACCTACTCTGTCACGCAGATAGTACAGCTTTGCTCTTCTTGCCTTACCAAGACGAACAACCTCTACCTTCTCGATCAGAGGAGAATTCATCGGCCATGTCTTCTCTACGCCGACACCGTTCGAATTCTTACGTACGGTAAATGTCTTGCGAGCGCCTGTGCCCTGCTTTTTGATCACGGTACCCTCAAATACCTGGATACGGGAACGGTTTCCCTCCTTGATCATAGCGGATACACGAACGGTATCGCCGACATTGAACTTCAGTTCTTCCTTGCGGACCTGAGCATCCTCGATGCTCTTCATGATCTCTACGCTGTTCATTTGACTACCTCCAAATATAGATAATAAGAATCAGGCGTTCATTCTATCATCAGAAACAGTGGAACCTACGGTTCCGGCCAACCATTGACCATGATACAGCGGACCGCCACGATTACAACTCCGATAGTTTAGCATAACGATAAAGAAAAAGCAAGCCTTTTTTCTACGTTCTCTTCCCTGCCGGAGAAGATAACAGGGGATGATCCCACGGAACCATCCCCTGAAAATGATCTTTGTTTTGATTACTCAGCATCTGCCTGAGCTTCCTCAACGGCATCTGCAACCTCTGTGGGAACCTCAAGCGTCTCGGAAGCCTCTTCCTCAGTAGAAGCTACGGTCTCCTCCTCAACTGCAGGAGCCTCTTCCTCTTCCGGCTCGATGTCCTTCAGAAGTGCCTTGATAGAAAGGCTGATCTTCTTCTCCGGTCCCTTGAAATCAACAACCTTGGCTGTGATGGTCTCACCGGTCTTCAGAACATCTGACGGCTTCTCAACATGCTCGCTGGAGATCTGGGATACGTGAAGCAGAGCATCGATGCCCGGCTCAAGTACGATGAATGCACCGAAGTCAGTCATACGTGCAACACGTCCGGTAACGATGGTGCCGATGGCATACTTCTCAGCAGCGGAAAGCCACGGATTCTGATCATCAAACTTCAGAGACAGGGCGATCTTCTCACCGTTGATCTCCTTGATGAAGCACTTAACCACATCACCAACCTTGAAGATCTTCTTCGGGTTCTCTACGCGGCCCCAGGACATCTCGGAGATGTGAAGAAGTCCGTCTGCTCCGCCGAGATCGATGAATGCACCGAAATCGGTAACGTTCTTTACAGAACCTTCTACGGTCTGTCCTACTTCGATCCGTGCGAACAGTTCCTCAGCAGCCTTCTTCTTTCTGTCAACGATCAGCTGCTTGCGGTTACCGATCACTCTTCTCTTATGCGGGTTGAACTCAGTCAGGATGAATTCTACTTCCTGGCCGACATACTTCTCAAGATTCTTCTCAAAAGTATCGGATACAAGGCTTGCGGGGATGAATACTCTGCACTCATCCACGGATACGGAAAGACCGCCGGAAAGTGCCTGTGTAACAACACCCTTTACAACGCTGCCCTCGTTGAATGCCTTCTCCAGCTCATCATAAGCCTTCTCTGCCTTAACCTTCTTTACGGAAAGAACCACCTGGCCCTCACCGTCATTGATTTTCATAACTTTTGCGGAAATGGAGTCTCCAACCTGAACTTCCTGTGTAAGATCAACAGGAGAATTGGAATACTCAGAAGCAGTTACGATACCATCGGACTTGTAGTTGATGTTTACTACAAGCTCATCCGGCTTTACACCGATCACCTTTCCCTCAACGATCTGTCCTGTCCGGATGGATACAGGAGTCTCATCCTGTAACATCTGTTCAAAGTTTTCTTCTGACATGCTGTCATGAACCTCCTTAATGATTTTGTTCGGGGTAGATGCCCCAGCTGTAATACCTACCCTACGCACGGATTCAAAAGCAGTCAAATCCAAATCATTGAGTGTCTGTATGTAGTAAGTATTTCCACACGCCTGCCGACTGATCTCCACAAGCTTCTGCGTGTTGGAGCTATGCCTGCCGCCGATCACTATCATGGCATCGACCTGTGAGGCTAACACTCTCGCCTCGGTCTGACGTTCTTCGGTAGCATTGCATACAGTCTGACAAACACGTATATTATAATATTTTTCTTTCAATAATACAACTATTTCTTCAAATTTTTTTAAATGAAATGTTGTCTGGCTGACAACGGTCACCTGATGATCCATCACCTCAGGAAGCGCCTTTGCTTCCTCCAGGGAAGAGATGATATAAGGCTCACTGCTGCACCAGTCACGGATGCCCTGAACCTCCGCATGATCCGGGTCTCCGATGATCACGATCACGTCTCCGGCTTCCGACTGTTCCTTCACGATCCGGTGGATATTTTTCACAAAAGGACAGGTGGCATCCAGGATCCGGTGCCCCGCGGATTCGATGGCTTCGTATTCCTTCCTTCCGATGCCGTGGGAACGGATAATAATGGTGGAGGGAGGAAGCTGCAGGATATCCTCCAGGGAACTGATACAGCGTACTCCCTTCTCCTCAAGTTCCCTTGTCACCTCTTCGTTATGAATGATCGGCCCGTAGGTATAGGCCCTCTCAAAAGAAGGTTCGCCGTTTTCACCATAAGCAGGCGGAACCTGCCCGTTCTTACCGAGCCGTTCCGCCTCTTCATATGCCATATCCACGGCCCGTTTCACGCCGAAGCAGAAACCGGCCTTTTTTGCCAGAATGACTTCCATAGTTTCATTCCCTTACTGAATATCTTTTTTTCTTTCCTCAGCCAGACGAACGATCTCTGCGACCACCTCTTCAATGGTCATATCGGAGGAGTCGATCAGAACCGCGTCCTCTGCCTGACGAAGAGGTGCGATCTCACGGTTCATATCCTGATAATCCCGTCTTTCGATATCTTCCTTGATCACATCCAGTTTCGGGCGTCCGCCCATCTGCTTCAGTTCCTTAAACCGGCGTTCCGCACGTACTTCCACCGAAGCCGTAAGATAGATCTTCAGCTCCGCATCCGGAAGAATGTTCGTACCGATATCACGGCCGTCCATCAGCACATCATTTTTCGCGGCGATATCTCTCTGGAGATCCAGCAGCTTTGCACGTACCTCCGGCAGTGCCGCGGTCTTCGAAGCCATATTCCCCACCTTCTCACTGCGGATCTCGGCGGAAACATCCTGAAGATTCAGGAACACATGCTGAACGTCCTTCTCATATGCGATATTGATCCGGATATGATCCAGCGCCTTCTTCAGCTTCTCCTCATCCTCAATGTCCGTTTTCGCATCCAGGAGATACAGGGCGATCGCCCTATACATGGCTCCCGTATCCACATAAAGAAATCCGAGTCTTTGTGCCGCAAGTCTTGCGATCGTGCTTTTTCCGGCACCTGCCGGTCCGTCGATTGCTATATTCATAGTTCCCCAATACTCCTTTATATGTAGTCCTTTACAGAGTCCTTAACAACAAGGCTATGTTATCATAAATACCGTTTCATTTCAACACGGCATGTCTATCCGTTTTCCTTTTTATAATTCCTCTTATTCACATACATATGCGCATCCGCCGCCTGCATGCATTCGAAGATATCCTTTGTATTCCGTCCCTTCAGGGTGCTGATCCCGACGCTTGCATGGATCGGATACGGTTTCCCGGAAGCTCCGGCCGCCTTTGCCAGCAGGGAATTGAAATTCTCGGTAAATGCACCGATACGGTCCGGTTTCCCGGTGATCAGGATTGCGGAGAACTCATCTCCTCCGAATCTGGCGCACACCTCTCCTTCTTCGATACAGTCCCGCAGGGTATCCGCCAGCATCCGGAGGGCGAAGTCCCCCTCGGAATGACCGTAGACATCATTGATCAGCTTCAGATTGTCCATATCGATGCTCGCTATGCTGATGCGGATCTCAGGCCTGGATTCTCTTTCATTTACAGCCAGAAGCTCCGTAAGTCCGTTCTCAAATCCCCGCCGGTTATTGAGACCGGTCAGCGGATCCGTCTCCGACAGTTTCTTGATATCCGCATACTCCGAGATCTGCTTCTGATAGAAATTACTTTCCAGCGCCGACGAAAGCGCGTTGGTATAGGAATCCGTCAACGCATTCGGCCACTGTCCCGGTGCCGGACAAAGCACCAGATACCCGTATTCCTTACTCTTATAATAGAGCGGAAAAATGATGTATGTCCCGGCTTCCTCTGTGTCAAAATATTCCGGCGGAAGAATATCCGCTCTCCGGAACCGCTTGCCGATCCTCTCCGCCTGGTTCCTTTCATCGGCCCGCATGACCTGCATAAGCGTCATTTCATCGGAAAAGATCAGACTTTGTTCCGTCTGTTCCAGTACAGTGTCCGTCTCATCACAGAAGCAGAGATACCCCTTTTCACTGCCCAGGGCACGGAAATAAAAATTAGCCACCGAAAGGGAATTCTCGATATCATACAGGTTCTGGTAGTCTCCCGTGATCCGTCCCGCTTCCCGGAGCAGGAATTCACTGTCCAGAAGCAGCATGAAATCCTCCTTCCAGTCCTGATCCCGAAGTTTTCCTTCCCCATGACATCCGCAGCTTTTCCGAAGAACAAGCTCATCCGTAACCTTGATCAGATGGTCAGGTTGTCCGCCGGACAGGACACTGTCTATGATGCCGATCACCGCCTCCGCATATCCCTCCGGATAAATGGTAACGGTGGTAAGCGGCGGATCATACTGCTGTCCTTCACGGATCCCGTCAAACCCGGTCACCGCAACATCCTCCGGAACCCGTATCCCGCGTTTCTTCAGTTCATCACAAACGGATAAGGCCATAAAGTCGTTTGCACAGATGATGGCCTCCGGATAATGCTCCCGTCCTTCCATAAAATGATCGATCGCCTGTGCTCCCCGGTTCATCCAGTAATTTCCTTCGTAGATCGAACCGGCGTCCACCGGAAGGCCCGCCTCATCCATCGCCTGCCGGAAGCCCTTCATGCGGGCAGGAGAATCCTTCCCGTTAAAAGGTCCGGACATATAACAGATATCGGTGAACCCATGGGCTTCTATGATATGCTTCGTTATGGCATACATCGATTCCGAATTCTCCACCGTGATGGAATAGAATTCCGGATATCGTTCGGTAAAATCATTCTGCAGACAGATCACGGGGCATGTTGCCTGCTCACGGACGAGTTCAAAAAACTCCGTGTCCATACCCGGAATATCAAATGTGTTCGGAAGAACAACGATCGCATCAAAGGATGCATAATCCGGAAGATGGATGATATTCTTTTTTCCGATCTCCGACAGAAGATTCCGTCCGTAAGGACATGAGTAGGATCCGTAGGATGCATAAATGATCAGATCCATATCCCGGTCCCGGGCCGCTTTCATAAGCGCTTTTCCGCAGGACTTCTGGAAAAACTGTGTGATCTCACTCATGAACAGTCCGATTCTTTTTCTTGCCATAAAACATTACCCCCGTATGATTCCAAAATGCACCGGCATCATTACAGCAGTTTCTTCACTATCCGTTCCCCCCTGATACGGACTATTATTCGAGGTTCATGATCTTTCCGTAGCTGTATACGGCATTTCTTACACAGTCCTCGCAGGGACAGAGCGGTTTTCCGTCCGTCATGGCTTTTAGATCCTTACACGTTATCGCACCGCACTGCTCCCGGAAGGACTCCTGGATCTCCCGTGCTTTCTTCAGTGTTCCCCGCCCTTCCGTCTTCTGTCCCGCGATCATCACGGCTCCGATCAACGCTCCGCAGGTAGCTTCCAGGTTGCCCATTCCGGCACAGAAGCCGGCTGCCAGTTGCTTTAACTGCTCTTCCGTCAGCGCCGTCTCATCAGCAAGTACGGCGGTTACCGCCTGGGAACAGTTGTATCCGCATTTTGTCTTCAGATATACCGCTTTCTCCGCTCTTTCCCTGATATCCATACTAGTACCTCCGGATGAAATAATCTGTTTTTTCGCTCTGCAAAACCATGCACTTTGCCAGGCCGGCACAACGGCCCATACTATTGTTATTATACCACAAAACCACCATAACAAACCAGTTGTCTTTTCCATTCACATTAAGTATAATTAACATGTAGATTCGCGGTTTGACCGCGAGGGGTTATCATTCGAGAAAGGAAGGTACAGTCGTATGGGGAAATTTGTGATCAGTGCTGTAAAATCAGGCGGTTTTAAGTTCAATCTGAAGGCCGGAAACGGTGAAGTCATCGCCACATCCCAGGTTTACAAGACACTTGCAACCTGCAAGAAGGGAATTGCCAGCGTACAGAAGAACGCTCCTGTCGCTCCGGTGGAGGATCAGACCGTAGAGGGATTCGCAGTTGAAAAGAATCCGAAGTTTGAGATCTACAAGGATAAGAAGGGTGAGTTCCGGTTCCGCCTGAAGGCCGCAAATGCCCAGATCATCGCCACCGGCGAAGGCTATACCACCATCAAGGCATGCAAGAACGGCGTTGCAAGTATAAAAAAGAATGCACCGGACGCCAAGATCGTAAGCGAATAACCGGGAAAGATCCGTTCAAAAGCCTGAATCGAGTAGGAGGAAATTCCTCTGATTGAGGAATTTCCGACATCTCACACCACCGTGCGTACCGTTCGGTACACGGCGGTTCAATCAACTTAACAAGTGACCTGCCTTTCGGCGTAATAGTCAGACATGG
>JAFRWY010000031.1 GCA_017437905.1 Eubacterium sp. | reverse complement strand
TCAATAAACCGCACCGGGTCATCACCCATGGTGTCTCCCCGGTCGAGCAGGCCGTAAATAACGAAAATAGCGGCATTAAAAACAAGCAAAAATCCAAGAACGATCTTTGCTGCCAGTACGCTTGCTTTTAACAGCCCTGCATTATGATTCATGTACCTTTTCCTCGTTACTTCAAAAATGTCCCCGATACTGATTTGTACGGGAAATATCCTACCTGTATTTTACCACATCAGAAGGCTCCTTACCATAAAAACGGCCGAAAAACCATTACAGTTTCCCGGCCGAAGCTGCCAAGCATTATACCTTCGGATTCATATCCTAAAATCCGGTCATTTTTTCTTCTGCCACATAGTATAGACTCTCCGGTAGGAACCGTATAAAGATTCTTCTTTCTCAGGGTTTCCTCTTCTGAGGGAATTCTGTAATTGCTGACCAGAACACAGTCCGCATCTCCGTCCGCTACCGCATCATAACACATGCCGGAAGGCCTTTGAACGTTTTTCTTTGGGCATTGGGATAATGCTCCATGATAAAGGCGTTTATATTGAGCATATCAGCATTTACGGCAAATGTGATACGGCTTTCCTCCGAAAGCGTCTGGGGATCCGAAACCCGAAGGATGGCATTCATCTCCGTCTTCATGGCCGCATCCGTAAGACGTACCCCTCTCTGTTCTGCATCATATGTACTGAGATTCACCGGAAATACACAGTCTACTTCTCCTGCCTGGAGAGCTGCCAGTGCGGCCCCCGTAGATTCATAGGGAACCGTCTTGAAGGAAAGATTCGGATTGTTCAGATTATTCCGGGTATGTGCCAGATAATCCTTCAGCGCGCCCGTCAGTTCTCCCGTCTTCTCATCCGTTGCGCAAAACGGAAGATAATCATCCCGGTATCCGATCCGGATCTCTCCGTGTTTCTTGATCCAGTCCTCCAGATCCGGTGAAAGGACGGCATTTGTTTTCGAACTGTAAAGACGCTGATTGGATATCTTCTCGTCCCTCCTGAACACTGCCCTGATTTACACCGATCTTCTTTCCGTTGAAGGATTTCAGATCATCCGCGCTGATCTCCCGGTTTTCAGAATTCACATAGATATAATAAGCCTCCGTACCCATGGGAAGATCCGAAAAGAACATGTATAAAAGACACAGCATGGATGACAGACATTTTTTATTATAATATTTCATGATTTTAGCTGTCATATGTTGTCCCCCGTTATTTGCTTTTTCCCGAAATGAATCTGGAGTTTATGTCGAAAATTCATTATTATGTATCACATGATATAGATATTATCTTATATCATATTTTCTTACGGCTTGAAAAGTATTCTCTTACGTAATATACTGTTTTTTAGTTTAGGAAAAGAGGAAGTATCCATGAAACGGCCGTCAGGAATCATTCATATCATTTGCGCGGCATTCCTGATGCTTCTGCTCCCCCTCAGCGCCTGCTCCGGAAATGAATCCGCCACGGAGAACGGGTCCGTTGCCCGGGTTCCTTCCGGCAGCAGTTCCACCACGGAGAACACTGCGGGCGAAGCTTCTTCTGACAACGGTTCCACCACAGAGAACTCTCCGGGTGAAGCCACCACAGACAGCGGGTACACCACACAGGACATCTCCGGTGAAACCACCACGGTACAGGAATTCTTCAGCAGAGAGATCACTCTGGCCACCCTGAACATCAAACACGGTGCGGAGGGTCTGGACACGGTTGCAACGGCAATCCGGGAGGTCTCTCCGGATATCATCGGGCTGGAAGAAGTGGATGTAAACTGCGAACGTTCCGGTTTTACGGATGAGCCGGCGGAACTGGCCCAAATGGCCGGTTATTCCTACTATTCTTTTTCGAAAGCCATCGACCTCGGGGACGGCGAATACGGAACGGCGATCCTCTCCCGCTATCCCATAGTAAGTTTTGAAGTGATCCCCCTGGAATCCGGGGATGGAGAAGGTCGGTCTCTTGGACATGCGGTCATATCCGTAGATGATCTGGAACTGAATGTCTTTGTTACGCACCTTTCCTACGAGAGCCGTTCTCTTCGGATCACCCAGATGGAAAGCATTGCCGAAAGGATGACCTGTTACGACCACTACGTTCTGTTGGGTGACCTGAACAGTTTTAATCTGGAAGACATAGAGTATCTGAATGCCGACTACTACGTGAACCGTCCGGACCGGCAATATACCACCTTCCGCCGCCGCGACATGGCACTGGATAATATCGTTGTAAGTAAAACCTTTACGGAACTTACAAGCGGTGTATCCGAACGGGAATGCTCCGATCATAAGCTGGTATTTGCAACATTTCTTTTAACCAGGGAGCCCTGGGGAGACGGATCCTGATCCCTCTTTCCTGCGGCTGAACGTAAAAAGCCTCTGTATCCGCCCGTACAACCGGACAGATTACAGAGGCTGTTTTCTTAGTTTGTTTCTCCGAGATACTCTTCAAAGGTGATTCCCTTATCCATGATCTCCTTTGCTTTTTCAGGATCATCGATATATCTGAAATGCCACGGCTCGTAGCTGTATCCCGTAATGGCATCCTTTCCTTCCAGATAACGAAGGATAAAGCCGTACTTTGCGAGCTTTTCATGAACCTTTGCGAAGATCTCTTTCTGAGCGATCATTTCATCGTTGTCATCGATCCGCTTTCCGTCAACATCGAGGCAGACATCGATGGCAAGTCCCGTGTGGTGTTCGGAGTAACCGGGAACAGCCACATATTTCTTCACATAGTCCTCACCCTTCTCAACCGTCCAGTCATCCCAGAGCTTCTGCTGCTCTGCGACGCTTCTGGTGGTACTGTCCAGCTCGATATATATGCCTTCATCCGCCAGTTCCTTCTGCAGCTTCAGAAACTGTGCCAGTGCTTTCGTCTCAACCTTATATGACTCTCCGTAGCGGTTCTTTGCTTCATCGAGAACCACCTTGCTTTCCCAGTCATCCGGAAGCTTATGGGTCTTATTCACAAGCACAAGGTAATCATATGCGGCCTTCGCCTGCTCCGTTGTCTGGGTGGTTGCGGTGGTATCTGCAGCTGCAGTGGAAGCGGTGTCGCTGTTTCCGCATCCTGCAAAAGAGAATGCCATACAACCAAGTGTGATCAGTATCATCAGTTTCTTTTTCATTTTGTTTTCTCCTCTTTCAATTGTAATTTTCGTTCATACATCTTCTTATCCGCACGGCGGAACACATCATTGTATACTTGCATAATACATACGTTTTCTTCCAGTTATTTATCAATTCATTTGGTGCGTATGTATTATATCAAGCCGACTATCACGTCAGTATCACAAGACAATTAATTTCCACATTTTGCACGAAAACCATCATTCATCCAGGCAATATCCCGTCATTCCGAACCGATAAACCGTACCGGCGATGGTGTAGCTCTTCCACTTTGCATACCAGCCTGCGGTATCTCCGAACCACCAGCCGTTCTTATTCCTGTGCCAGGATCCCTTCGGCTGATAGGTCCAGATGCCGTTAGCTCCGATCCAGTAGTAGCCCTTCACCCATTCACTCTGTGCTGCATAGCCGTCTGCCTTGAAGTAGTACCATTTACCGTTGATCAGCTGCCAGCCGTTCTTCAGGTATGTTCCTTTTCCGGTTTCATAATACCAGCCCCTGCTGTCCTTCTTCCAGCCCACGGATTTGCTCTTTCCGTCCCAGGCGCCGGATGACGTCAGATAATACCCGCCGCGATAGGCATCCTTTTCCATATATCCCTTCTCATTGAAGTAATACCACTTACCGTCGATCTTCTGCCAGCAGTTCTTCGGGTACCAGCCTGAGGCATCCTCATACCACCAGCAGGTCTTATTCTTCTTCCAGACTGCCTTCTCCTTATGAGTAAGGCTTCGGAAACCATCCTTCCCGTACAGGATACCGTCCACCCACTCATCCTTCCACGGATGCCTTCTGCGGTACGGGAACCGTCTCCCCCGCGATCGCCTTATCCAGACGGAAGATTCCGCCGGAGAAACATTTTCCTTCAAGTCCCTCTCTCTTTTCCACACTTCCGGTAACCCTTGCCGCAAGCTTTGCTGCCGAATCCTCCGGGAACTTAGCTGCCAGCACCGCAACGCCTCGGTCACCATGGGCGTTGCCATGGAGGTTCCGCTCCAGGATTCATAGTTTTCGGCTGCCGAACACAGGCAGAAGCTTCTTCTTCATCCCGGTTGCTTTCCCTGTTTTCTTTTTTTCTTTCCCCCTCTTATACACCGTGATTCAGTTCCTTGTTCAGGATTCCCAGGCGGTTCACCGCCCATTCATACTGGTTCATGTATTCACCCTCATAACGTAACATGGCATCCGCATTCCGGTCCATGGCCATATAGTAGTCACAGGGGATCTTCTCCGGGATCAGTGCATAGGAATCCCTGCTCTGTGCAAGAATATCACCGCAGCCCAGTTCCTCCAGTTTCTGTCTCAGTTCATATACGATCTGGGCAAAGTACTTTCTCTGCTTCTGATCATCCGTCACATCATCCTTCCACAGGATGGCCCGTAACTCCGCATTCGTCGACGTTGATCCCTTCCGGTCGATCAGATAGGCAAAGAGTTCCTTCACCTTTGCCCGGCTGAATCTGACGGTCTCACCGTTCCAGAACACCTCAAAATTGCCGAAGCACCGAACATAGAGTCCTTTTTGCTGTTGACGTACCGGATTGCGGAGATTTGCCAGAGTCTTTTTCAGATCCTCCGTCATGGCCGGCTTCAGGATGTAATCGCTCACATACAGCTTCATGGCATCCAGCGCATACTGGGGGTAAGCCGTCACCATAACGATATTCATCATGGGACGGATCTGCTTCATCTCCGCAGCAAGACTGAGTCCGTCCTTCTCAGGCATACGGATATCCAGAAAAACCACATCATACGCGTATTCCCTGCAAAGTGACAGAGCCGCATCCACTTCATCCGACATATCGACCTTCGCCTCCGGAACCACCTTCCGGAGCGCCCGCTCCAGGTCCTTCAGCGCGGTCCGCTCATCATCCACGATCAGAATATTCATACTAACGCTGCTCCTTCATTCAAGTCTCATATTTCCGGCTGCCTAAGAGGCAGGGGGCTTCTCACCCTGAGATGATCCTCCCGGAATCCGAATCCTGGCCAGGGTCCCCTTCCCGGGTTCACTCTCAAACTCCAGTACACCGTTACACATCAGTTCCAGGCGTTTTCTCAAATTGGTAATTCCGATATGGGATCGATCCTCCTTACCGCCGGTTTCTTCCGGAAAGCCGGCTCCGTCATCCTCCACCTCGATCACATATTCACCTTCCCTGCGGAAGCTGCGGATGCGGAGGGTCCCCCGTCCGCCTTTATTCCCGCGGATCCCATGCTGGACCGCATTTTCCACCAGTGTCTGAACCGAAAAGGAAGGAAGACGGAAATTCTCCTCCCGAATCTCCTACAGCACCGTCAGCTTCTCTCCGAAACGTTCTTTGGCCAGATACAGATAGTTATCCACGGTCTTTAGCTCCTCCGCCATGGGGATGCACTCCGTCTCCTCCAGCACGTCAATACTGCTTCGCAGAAACTTCGTAAAATGATTCAGTGCCGCCTCCGCCTTCTCCGGTTCATCCAGACAGGCCCGGATCGCCGTCAGACTGTTGAAGATGAAATGCGGTCGTACCTCCGCCATCATGATATCGACCTTCATTTTCTCATATTCCGCCTGCTGTCCGTAGAAACGTTCCGTCTGATCCATCAGATTATAGGTCAGCATGAAAAATGCAGCGATGGCCGTTCCTAGTACGATCACATAAACACCGTAGAACAGCATCTGGATCAGCATGGAGATCATGGGAAGCAGCAGATATAAGGCAAAAGCAAAACGCATCTTAAATGAGATCCTCTTCCTGAATATGATCAGTCCGATAAGATTGACCAGCATAAGCAAAACCGGAGGGATTAGGAGCACCGGATACCAGTTTCCGCGGTGGTAACCGTTACCGGCATCATAATAATAGATCACTGTCGTGAACTGCGTGAAGATCAGTAGTCCCATATAGATCAGCCACAGTACAAATGATGTGATGAGTAGAGGATGCCTTTTTTTCTCTATTCCGCAGGAATCCAGCAGGAATCCCGAAAGAAGCAGCATGAGCACGGAAGAAATCGTGGATTCCAGGAACATGGCGATCTTGGGGATCATCCCCGCCTCCGGAGATGCATCCGTCAAATGTTCCAGCAGATTCATACTGACATAGGCGATCAGACAGGAAAAAAAGAGGATGAAGAATCGTTTCGTCTTTCTGTCATGACGAAATCCCACACTGACCTGGATCAGTCCCAGGATACAGATCACAAGGCCTGATATACTGATGATCAGGTTCGCATTCAAGATTCCGCCATCCATATATGGCCACCCTCCTCCACGCTCATGCTACGGTATTATGCCAATGCCTGGTCGATTGCCTTCGCCAGCTGGTCTGCACAGGATGTACCGCGGTTCTGACAATCATTTCCCCGAAGGATATCCGCCACTTCCGCAGCCGGTCTTCCCTCCACAAGTTTTCCGATGGCCTTCAGATTTCCGTTGCAGCCCCGGATGTAGGACAGATTATGAATCCTTTTCTCACTGTCCAGATCAAAACCGATCTGCACGGAGCAGACCCCGCGGGGTGTAAATGTAACATGTTTTAATTCCGTCTCAACCCGGATCTCCGGATAAGCCAGATTCTCTGAATTGAAAGTTACATGCAGTTTCTCCTGGTTCATATGAATCCTCCCAAAACAATCTCAAACTATATCAGGTTGATAAATAAGGTAATTACCAGACTATTGATAAAATCCGTGAACATACTTCCTATGATGGGTACCAGAATATATGCCTTTACCGACGGACCGTACTTATCCGTAACCGCCTGCATATTTGCCATGGCGTTGGGCGTGGCTCCCATTCCGAAACCGCAGAAGCCCGCGGAAAGGACCGCCGCGTCATAATTCCGCCCCATGGTGTTGAATACGACAAAACGTGCAAAGAGATACATTAAAACCGTCTGTACCACCAGAAGGATCACCATAGGCATCGCCAGATCCGCGATCTGCCACAGTTTCAGGGTGATCATGGCGATTCCGAGAAAGATGGAAAGCGCGATCCCTCCCAGATCATTGATCTCCCCCATATGGATGTTGATCTTCTTCGAGTGGTCCCCGATATTCCGCATGACCGCAGCTACGATCAATGAACCGATATAAACCGGGAATTTCATCCCCGTAAGTGACAGCAGCCAGGAGACCAGAGTCCCCAGGCCCATGGCGATCGCCAGCTGATAGGCGGCGCCGGCATACATTCCCACCTGATGACTGTGGCTTTTTTCTTCCTCGATCAGGATCGCCGCATCTTCCGGTTTCTCCTTCTCAAACAGCTTTCTTTTTCTGATCAGGCTCTCTGCCAGGGGACCACCCATCAAAGACCCGATGATCAGACCGAAGGTGGCTGCCGCCGTGCATACGGTGGTGGCACCCTTGAGTCCGAAATCCTCCAGGATCGGTCCGAAGGCTCCTGCCGTCCCATGTCCTCCGATCATGGGTATGGAGCCGGTGGCCAGACCGATCTTTGAATCCACTCCGATCATCTTTGCTGTAAGAAGAGAGATTCCGTTCTGCAGAAAGATAAGAACCACAACCAGAACCGCCATGATGATAAGACCGATCCCGCCCTTCTTCAGTACCTTTATATTTGCCTGGAATCCTACCGATGTGAAGAAGACCACCATGCAGATATTCTTTATGGTCTCTTCATAGTCGAAGTCCATTCCCGTGAATCCGTAGATGGCAGCCATGATGACCGCATAGATCAGTCCTCCCACCACCGGAGCGGGAATACAGAACTTCTGAAGCAGGACCATCTTCTTCCTAATCCATGCCCCAAAGAGCAGAACCACCGTGGCGATACCGAGGGTCTGGTACATGTCAAATGAGTAACTCATCTTGCACCCCCCTCTTCATCCTGACCTCCGAATACAAAGCCTCCTTTACCCGACTTCTCCACAGGCACCTCAACACCATTTTCCCCAAGGTATTCTGCCGCGCCCTTGTGGAAGGGGATCGGAACACCCTCCACCGCCGTTTCGGGAGTGAGCGCCGTATCCGTGATCAGGTTCCGGTTCAGCAGATCCGCATGTTCAAAGAGCTCTTCCGTCAGTTTTTTTACTTCCGATCCGCTCATATCATTTGCAACCACAAGGACTGCACGGACACCTACGGTACGGATCTCTTCCGTCTGTCCGGTATAGGTTCCTGCCGGAATCGTACATTCCCGGAATCCCTGTTTACTCCATACAAGGAATGCCCGGATCTCCTCTTCCTTCAGGGAAATGATCCGGATCTCATACTCCTCCGCCAGCTGCCGTATCACCGGTGTAGGTGCTCCCGCCATAAAGAAGAATGCATCGATGGTTCCGCTTTTCAGCGCCTGTGCGGCCTCCGGGGAAGTCATATGCTTCTGAACAATATCCCTTTCTTCCAGGCCGGCCAGCTTAAGAAGTGTTTCCGCATTCCAGCGGACCCCGGATTCCTCTTCCCCAAGGGACACGGTTTTCCCTACCAGATCCTCTACACAGGTTATATCCGAATCCTTTCGTACTACGAGCTGAAGGGTCTCCGTATAGAGACCTGCCACCGCACTGTAGGACCGGTCGGTCCATACATCCGTTTCCGCAAAGATGCCGGTTCCCTGTTCTGCCTGTTCCAGGGTATCACTCTGCACGATCGCCGCATCCAGAAATCCCTTCTGCAGAAGCCGGAGATTGGCTGCGGAGCCGGCGGTCGTTTTCAGATCAAACGTAAAATCTTCTTTCAGCAGTTCCGAAAGATTTTGGGAATACTCATAATACATTCCTTCGGCTTCCCCGGTTCCCATACGGATCGTACCGGAACCTTTGCCGCATGCCGTCAGCATAAACACAAGAAAAAGGGCAAGCAACATGATACGCTTTCTCATCTTCAAACTATCACGCCCCCTTCCATGGTTTTTCTTTTATTACTTTGCAGGAATTCTTGGTTAGACGGATCAGCATCATTCATCTTATCCCCCAAAGAAATAATCATAAGGATTTATCACCGAATCACACAGTTCTCTGATTCCGAAACTCCTTTGCTATTATACCATGTAACCGCTGTCCCAAACACCTTTTTTCTGAATCCGGGCATAAAAAACGGGAGTGCCGCGATCCTGTCGGCACTCCCGGTGAAAAATCATAATTCATTCCATAACGAAACCGTTGACCTTGTATTCAGGCACGGAATCAGTCATGATCCTTGATATGCTGTGAAATGCTGATGGAGAAGCCGGACGGGGAAACCATCATGGTGGATCTTGAGGATCCGGTCTCCGTGATCTTATCACCCTGGGCGTTCTTAAAGCCCTTTGCCTGAAGCAGCTCGTATGCCTCCTCAAAATTATCCACATTCATACGGATCGTTGTAATATCCTGCGGAACCGGAGCCTGGGTAACATCCACATGGAATACCTTACCGTCCTCATTTTCGAGTCTGAGGCGTACATCATAGATATCACTGTCATTGATACCGGTCTTCTTGTGACGGCGTTCAAAACCGAGTGCTTCGAAAGTAGCGATCACGGTCTCTGCATGTGAGGTTACGATGAGCGGGTTGAAAGATGTGATTTTCATAATTAAATCCTCCTGAAAAAATATATATACAGTTAATAGTTTCCTCTGTTTGCATCGGGTCAGTCGTTCTTTTTGACATGCTGGCATACATCCATGATGATCCCTGTCGGAGATACAAGATATGCATACTTACTGCTCTTTGTGGTGCTTGGCGCAAATCCCCGTGCTTCTCTGAATCCCTGTGATTTAAAAAATTCCAGTGCCTCCTCCTGATTATCCACATTAATGCGGATGGTTGAGTAGGTCTGGGGAATGACAGGTACTTCAACCACATCCACATGGAAGCCGTTTTCATCCTTCATTCGGTGAGCAGAAAACTCAACATCCGTATTCTCGGCCTTGTTGTGTGTCTGCTTAAACCCAAGTTCCTCAAACACTTTAATAACAGGTTCTGCGTCTTTTGTAATAATTGACGGATTGAAGGTTGTGATCTTCATTTTCAGATCCTCCTTTAAATAAACCTATTTATACGCGGGAGATCCCGCGGATAAACCTTCATTTGGTTTTCAGAAAACCAGCGTTTCCAGCTCATCGGTCAGCACCGCCAGTTTCTTCATGTAATACTCCACCTTCCGCTGTTCTTCTTCCGAAAGATGCTTTGCCTTCCGGAACTTCCGGATCAGGCGCATATAGCAGATCAGGGAGGCTTTCTTCTTTACATCCATGATCTTATCCTCATCCTCTGTTTCCAGGTAGGTCTTTAAAAATGTATCGAAAAACTGCAGCGCCGTGGCGTAGGGGAATCCCATAAAATCCTCAACCACTGCCGGATCGTCCTCTCCCAGGATCTGATAGAAATACATGAGATCACTGAGTTCCGCAATGGGGTGGCCGGTTGACATCCGGTCCATATCGATAAGAAGCGGTTCCCCGCTTTGCAGGAATACATTTCCGGTATGGAAATCCCCATGAACCAGATGATCGGATTCCGGAATGGTCTTCACCAGCCGCATGCAGCGCTCCGCAAGCTCCTCATTTTCACCGGCAAAGCAGTCATTCACCCGGGCACAAAGGGTTACGTTCATATCCGGGAAGCCGTCCTCCGGAGTGACCGTAAGACCATGGATCAGACGGGCCAGATTCGCCATAAGAACCGCATATTCATCCACTCTGCCGGGATCCTTTGCGATATGGGCGGAAACCGTCTCGGAATCCACCAGCTCAAACATGGCGCCGTACTGCTTTCCCACGGATACGATACCGAAGGATATCTCCGTCGGAACTCCCAGAATAAAGGCCTTCCTGCATAGATCGATCTCCCGCTCAACGTCCCGGTAGGTATTGTTCCGGTTGTAGACCTTGATCACCAGCTCGTCATCGTAGCGATAGACATCTCCCTTCGCTCCGCGTCCCAGTAATCTGCAGCCTTCTATGGATACTTCTTTGTATTTTTTATACTTTGCCTTCTCCGAATCAAAGGTACCGGGCCAGATGGAATTGATGTGCTTGATCAGTTCCTTAAAGGCGCCTGTCCGGTTCAGGGACAGTTCCAGGATCTCGGCCACACTCCGGTAATACCAGCACTGTTCTGCAGGATCACTCTGATGCAGCATGGACCAGAGTTTCTCTCCGTTCTCCCCGTAGATCCGGGCCAAAGACCGGATATTTGCCAGCTTGTCCGCAAGCCAGAGCATCTGGACCCCGATATCATCGCTGTTCCTGAGAACCTTCAGGGATTCTTCCTTCCGGCGCTTCCAGGTGTCGCTCCTGTCCTCTCCGGGATAATCATTCTCCGATTCGGACGCCACCAGTAATGCCACCCGCTTCCCGAAGCGTTTTTCGATCTCTTCCAGGGTTCCGTCCGTATCTTCCACAATATCATGCAGCATGCCGGCAGCGATCAGCTCCTGATCATCCGTCATGGTGGACAGGATCTGTGCAACCTCCATGGGGTGCAGGATAAATGGAACGTTCTTAAACTTACGAACCTTTCCCTGATACATGACCGTCGCATAGATTATGGATTCTTCAAGCAGATTCATCATAGTTGTTCTTTCCTCCATTCCTTACGGTCAGACAGACTCCGTTTCTAACCTGTCCGATGCTGAATTCTATCAAACCGATTGTCACAACTGTCACACATTTCTTTTTTCAGATTATTAAGCCTGTTCCGAGGCAGTTCCCCGTCCAACAAACTCGATACACAGCATGGTCAGATCATCAAACTGCGGTGCCTCTCCCACGAAGCTTTCCACCGCAGCATCTACCATCTCCAGGATTTCCTTCGGGGAATCCTCCTCCGCCAGCCGGAGAGCCTCCACCATGCGTTCCGTGCCGAAGAGTTCATTTGCGGCATTGGTTGCCTCGGCTACACCGTCCGTGTAGATAAAGAGCTTGGCTCCCGGATCCAGTTGCAGCTCGTACTGACTGTATTTCACGCCGTCCATGCCGCCGATCACCAGTCCGTGCTTATCCTTCACCAGTTCGAAATGTCCATCGGGCTTCTTCAGAACCGGATACTCATGGCCTGCATTTCCGGCCATCAGCTTTCCGGTGGAAAGATTCAGGGAACCGAACCAGACGGTCACAAACATATCTTCCCGGTTATTCTTGCAGATCTGACGGTTCACATTCGCCAGTACCTCCTTCGGCTCCAATCCCATGGAAGCATAGTTCTGAACCAGAATCTTGGATATCATCATGAAGAGAGCCGCAGGAACACCCTTTCCGGACACGTCCGCCATAACGATCCCAAGATGATCATCATCGATCAGGAAGAAATCGTAGAAATCTCCGCCCACCTCTTTGGCCGGCTTCATGGATGCATAGATATTGAACTCTTCCCTGTCCGGAAATGCGGGGAAGATATTCGGAAGGGTGTCTGCCTGGATCCGCGTTGCCATGGTCAGCTCCGTATCCAGCCGGTTCGCTTCCTTCTGCTGTTCCTCGTACCGCTCCGTCTGTTCCCGGATGATGGCCGAGTACATGTAGATGGCCGCACCAACAGTGGCAAGGATGATGAACTGGACACCGCTCACCATGGCCTGGAGCCCGATGGCCGCCAGCGGCGCAATCAGATAGATCCAGAATGCGATGGCGATCCGCCTGGGCACTCGGTCCCGATACCGGATCAGAAGAACCATACTGGATATCAGCATCAGGATGGAGGCCAGATTCGACAGGATATAGCCTGAGGATCTGTGATACGTGTTCACGCTGTCGAAATAGTAGAAAAGATCCGTAAACTGGGATATGATCAGGAGCACGCAATGGACTCCCAGGAGCACAAGATAATAGATCGCTATCTTTTTGCTGACATTGTCCGGCCTGGTAACAAAAAGGATCAGAAGGGAGATCAGATAGGCCACAAATCCGGAAGCCAGGAATTCGATAAAGGTTACGATCATGATCGCAACATGAACTCCTTTTCCCGCCTGGCCATCCATCATCTGCCTGGTGAGATGCATGGTGATATAGATGATGATCAGACTGAAGAACAGCTGGAAATACCTCTTCACCTCCGGCCGGATATGGATTCCGGAACTCACCTGCATGACGCTGAGTCCGCAGACCCCTACACCGATCGCAATAATTATAACGTTTACAAAATTAGCCCATGTCATACTTATATCCATAGCATTTACCCTGTTCAATCCTTTCTCAAACCGATAGTAAAAGACGGTATGTATTATATCGCATCAAGTATCACATCAGCATCACAGATCCATAGAATCAGCCTTTCTCGACCTTCTTGATCTCCTCCTCCGATGCCTGCTTCAGGGAATAGGTATCAAAAGCCGCGGCTTTCGGCAGTTCTATCTCAATCCGGCTGATCTTATCCAGACGTACCGTCCCCTTCTTCAGAATGACATTAAATACATGTCCGCCCTTCTTTTTATCTTCCGAAAGGAAATGCAGGTGCCAGCCCGGCATATTGATCCCGTCCATATGATCCGGAAAATAAACTCCCACCAGGGAACCCCGGATGTTTTCAAATACGAAGGCGGTCTGATTCTTATCCAAAACCTCTTTCAGGGTGACATGATGTGACTTATAAGGTTCTTCGGATCTGGCGTCCACTTTCTCGAATTCTCCGTCGATCCTTACCACATGCATACTGTTCAGGCCGAAATGCTCCTCGATCCGCTGCGTCAGCTCCGTACGTATGGATTCGATATCCTGCTTGTCAGTCATCTCAAATTCTCTCTCGCCTAAAAGCTTTGCCACGGCAGAGAAAGGGACTCCCTCATCGGGGCTGGCTTCAACCACGGAGCCGTCCCATTTTGCCTGAAAGCAGCGTCCGTCCATGATGATCATTTCCCCGTTTACATCCTCGTAGGTCCCAAGACCCGTATCTCCGTATTGTAACAGCTCGCTGACCGTGATCACGGCTTTCGTGTATCCCAGTGCAAGTGCCTGCAGTGTTGAAACCTGGTACATCTTATTCTGTTGACTCATTTTCCTCTCCTTTTCTTCGTCGAATTGATCTTGATCTTCTTATCCGGATGAAACTTCTGACATCTCTCCCGGAGGATATCCAGTTCCATCTGAACCAGTTCCGGATCTTCCGTAGTCTCCGACAATGTGAGTTCATTGATGCCGCTGCCTGAAGGGCGAAGCAGCAGCGCCTCCGCCTCTCTCCATTTGAACACGCCCATATGGATTCTTTTGGTCCGGGTCTCGGTTTTCAGCAATTCTATATCTTCATATCGCGCTACCATGATACCGTTCCGGAATCCGATGATGATATCCGGAGCCAGAATGATCCCCAGTCCCTGCAGCCACTCGGCCCCCGGGGCATTCGCCTCGGCATCCACTTCCTCAGGAGTGTATGCCTTCTTCCTTCCCGCAGTATTAACGGAGTACCACTGTGCGATCTCGTAACGATCAACGGAGAAGAACCCGATCCCGAAAACGATAAGAAACGTCAACCCGAACAACAGCGGAACCAGATGATTCTCTTTCAATTCATCCCAAAAGGAAATCTCCGCCGCCTTACTCACCCCGTCCAGGCGGTCTATGAAGGTTGCCGCGGGACTGTAAAGCGTAAGTCCGAGAGGAACTATGATCAGGGAAAAATACCACCAGAAGTTTTTTCTCTTCTCCCCGATCAACCTCCTGAGATAAGGATTCGTATAGGGATATAAACCTTTCAACATCAGAAACTGCCTTTCTTCCAAGCCCTTCTTTTCTAATTCGGATCTCCTTCATTTCCTACGACGATACCGGAATATGCGGCACCTTCATCCAGATCGAATATTTCCGCAACGCCGTTCTTCAGTTCGGTCTTCGTCAGTCGTCCGTGGGGATAGCATAAGTTATTCTCCTTATCATATCCGATCACACGCCACTGGATCGCCCAGGTAAAGGGCCCCCAGGCATAAAAATCGATATCGAAGAAATCATCGAACCAGTCGGTTCTTCCATAGTCGAAGGCTGTTCCGAGTTTCAGACAGTCCGCATATCTATGGGCCATCAGCGCAAAATCCTGTCTGGTGACCGGTTCATCCGGACAGAAGGTATCCGAACTGATCCTGGGGTAGCCGAAGCAGATTTTATGATCCTCGCCCCACTTCACCGCATCCGCATATGGTGCATCCGCGGAAATATCCGTAAACCGGGAAGAGCCCGTCACTGCCGGACTGCCTGCTGCTTCGTACAGTGCCTGCATGGCCTCGGCTCTGGTGGCGAAGGTCTCCGTATTCTTATGACCGTCCTTTGTATTGATCACACTGTCCGGTACATCATCCGTACCCTTATATTCACCGATGATCCTGGTGTCATCATCAAAGCAGACACAATGCCGGAGTTCATCAAAAGGATCACTGCTTCCGCCGTAATCGATGGTCATGGAATATACTCTTCCCAGATTCTCCGTTCCGTGTACATACGTGCCTTCCTGATAAGCCTTGCAAAGACGGCTGTTATGACTGATGTCGATGGTATCGATACTGCTGAGACCGAAGGCCAGAAGGTAATACAGCCTCGGATTATGGGACAGGTCCAGGGATTTCAGGTTCACATCGCATTCGCAGGCAAAATACGCCAGTTTGGGATTCCCGGAAAGGTTCAGGGATTTCAGTCCGTCATTGTACCCGCAGACCAGTTCCACCAGCTCCGGGTTATGGGTCACATCGATCTTCGTCAGACTGGTCCAGGCACAGTTATAATACTGGAGCCCCTTAAGCCTGCTCACATCTACATTTCCGAGCCGCGGATTATGCCAGATATCCAGCCGCTTCAGATTCGGGTTGTTGGATACATCGATCTTCTCCAGATCGTTATAGAATGCCGCCAGCTCGCAAAGCAGCGGATTCTTCGAAAGATCCAGGTTCGTAAGCCCGCACTTACTGCAGAACAGGTTCTCCAGTTTACTGTTCTTCGAAAGATCCAGGGTCTTTAGGTCCGGATTGGAATTACACTCCAGATATGCCAGTTCCGGATTGTTCCGGATATTCAGGGATTTCAGCTTACAGTTGAAGCAATATACCCATTCCAGTTCCGGGCAGTCCGAAAAGTCCAAAGACGTAAAGTCATTAAAGGAACACCAGATCCCCTTCAGGCCGGGATTCCCGGATAGATCCAGCTCGGAGATATGATTCCCCTTGCACCAGAGTCCCTTCAGGTCCGGGAAATACTCGATCCCTTTCACGGAATAGATGTTCATGTTCTCACAGTGAACATTCCAGATCAGCATGATCTCGGACGCACTGAGTTTCCCGTCCCCGTTCTCATCGAAGGCGCTCTTTATATACGCCCTGAAGTTCGCATCCGGAAAATGGGCTTTGTCGATACTGATGGGAGGTTCCCTGTCGATCCAGGCCCCGTCCTTTCCGAAGTAATAGCTCTGCCCCTTGATGGTTATGACACCGGTCTGCATGACTCCGGATGCAAAGTAATACCATTTCCCGGAGATCTTCTGCCAGCCGGTCTGCATGATGCCTGAGGATGCAAAATAGTACCACTTGCCCGAGATCTTCTTCCAGCCGGTCTGCATGGCTCCGGATGCAAAATAATACCATTCCCCGGAGATCTTCTGCCAGCCGTTCTGCATAACACCGGAGGATGCAAAATAATACCACTTGTTATCGATCTTCTTCCAGCCGGTCTGCATATAACCCGCGGAATTAAAGTAGTACCACTTTTCTCCGTACTGCAGCCACTCTTCCTTCGCGTACGTCCCATCGGAATAGCTGTACCACCATCCTTTGGCGTTTTTCTTCCATGTTCCGCTTGCCGCATCCGCTGTGTCGGATCCGGTTGCGACAGCTCCCGAAAGAAGCAATGCACCCGTCAGGATATACGCCATCAGTTTTTTCTTCATACCTTCCGCCTTTCGTTACCCTTTCTACCCCGTACTTTTTAATACACATTGAAACGGCCAGCCGGGGAGCATTCGAAGGCTCGAAAGCATCCCTGACTGACCTTTAAATTTTACCATAAAAACCTGTTTGAAACAAGAACAGTCGCCTTATCCGGCCGAACCGGACTTTTCCCGTTCTTACATTGCTTTCGCCATATTCTTCTGATTCTGGTCATGGCGTTTCGTGAGCTCTTCCCTCTCCAGCTTTCCGGACTTCCAAAGCGGTCCGTGCTCTCTTAACTCATACTCATTTACCAGATTAAGCACCTTTGTTACATAAGCGATCCTGTTCTTCTAATAGGTATTTTTTGCCTTGATCCTTCCCTTCTCATCCAGTCCGCGCTCATTTGTCTTCTTCCTGAGATAGATACGAACCTTCGCCTTCAGATTGTCAAAGGACGCCTTCAGTGCCTGCTTAGCCTCCAGGGATGTGGGATCGTTAATAAACTTATCCTCGTTCATGATCCCTCTTTCTCTTAAAGCATCCGGAGTATTCTTTACTTCTCTCAGCGCATCCAGCACTGCCGTGAATTCATTGCTTCTTCTTCCGAAGGAATTGATATTGGAAAGCTTAAGATCCGAACCGTCGTCTGTCAGCATCCGTCCGGCCTTTTCCGTAAGATCCACAAGTCCGCCCATGATATACTGACGCTCGGTGTTGCTCACCTTCGTAAGCTGGGGAGTTCTTTCCTCATATGCCTCAAACCGGATCCTTCTCTGTCTCCGCACTTCCGAAGCTCTTTCTACGAAACCGATGACTCTCTGGATCATGTTATCATAGTTCGGATTTGCCGGATACATATCTGCTGCGGGAAGGGTTGCAAACTGATCATCCTCAACCGTGCGCAGTTCTCCTGTCATCATAAGATCCTTCAGATGCTCCATTCTGCTTACGGATGCATTCACTTCGTCCGCAGTAAGATTAAACCTTTGACCTTTACAAGTTCTTTACAGATAAAAACAGCCCGCTGTCAGATCTGACAACAGGCTGTGTCTTTCATGGAAAATCCTTCATTTTTCGTATGTTTCGGGGAATATATCCCTTCCCTTATTCTTTAAAATACTCCTTTATGTACTGCGCAAAACTGTGACTGCCCACTTTGGTGTCACCCACCAGATCGTGGCTCAGTGTCCAGCGGGAGAACAGGATGATATCATGCTTGCCCTCTTTTTTAATCTTCGGCAGATTTGCAAGAATGCCGAACAGCCAGATGGGCGCCCACTTGATCTTAAGAGGCTTTCCTGCCGCCTCAAAGCACATTTTCGCCATCTTTTCATAGGTGTAGGTCTCCTTGCCGCCCACATTGTAGGTAACATTGGTATCCATCATGTGCTCTACGATAAATTCCGCAAAATCCGGACAGTCCACAACGTTGGCCCTGACCTTGCCGTATCCCTTTAACAGCTGTATCTCACCCTCATCCACATAGGGCTTGAACACCTTACATATATCGTAGAAATATCCTGTGGGACGGTAGATGACCCAGTCCATGGGCCGTTTCTTCAGTTGCTGCTCCACCAGATATTTTGCGTGGAGCATAGGAACCTTCTCGGCACCGGGCTCATCACAGGAAATGACGGAAATATAATTGAATTTTTTCACACCCGCACGTCTGGCTTCCTTATACAGGTTAAGGTTTCCCTTGTAGTCGATATCATATGAGGTGAACACCGTGGAAGCCCCTGTAAGACCCATGGTGGTGATGACAACCTCCGCACCATCGCAGAGCCCCTTCAGTGTCTCGGGTTTCGTTGCATCTATGGGCATAAATGTATACTTACCTTCCAGGCCTTCGATCTCACGTTCATTTATGTCCGCAGCAATCACTTCGTGGTTTTTCTCACAGAGTACCCGTAAGATCTCACCGCCCAGGTTACCAAATGCACCCGCCAATACAACTTTCATAGTCCTTCCCTCCTGTCATAAGTGTATTATAATATATTATTCTTGAAAATGCTACAGTGCCGGTGCTTTCTTCACCACTTTCTTTTGTACGATATTCTTCGGTCCTGCAGCCGGTCCCCCGGGGTTCTTCCGGATCTCCCGAACGGTATCCTCAACCGCCTTCCTGTGGTTTGCCTTCAGTGCCGCTTCTTCATCCGGCGTAATGTTCTGTCTGTTCCGGAAGGTTTCGGTGATCAGATCTATCGCTTTGATCCGGTCTTTCGGATAGTCATCCAGACGCTGCATGATCCGCTGCTTTTCCTCCGCAGGATCAAGCCCCGCCGGAATCCTGTACAGCTGTCTCTTCTTGACCCGCTTCCATTCGTCATCCTTAATCTCCCGAAGATGTCCGAAAGGAACATTGATCCACTTTTCATCCATATTCGGATTCTTCTGTTTCTGACTTGCTACGATCTGCCGGCTGTTTTGGATGGCTTCCTTCATGTTCTCCAGGCGGACCCTCGCTGCTTCCACCTGATCCTTTTCAAGGGTTCCGTACAGTGTATAGGTAAACTGTGCGGGATCCAGCGCAAGGATCCGGTCTGCCAGACTCTTGGAGATGACTCCCATATCCATCGGCACCATCAATCTCATAACACTCCGGTCTTTCGTAGTAAGCTTTCCGAAGGAAAGGTCATTATCAATTCCCTGTCAGGTATCAAAGTAACAGTTTCTTCAACATCTCCATGATAGCGGGAACATCGTACGGCTTTGCAAGATGTCCGTTCATTCCGGCTTCCATGGCGATCATCCTGTCCTCCTCAAATGCATTCGCCGTGACCGCAACGATGGGAATGGAAGCCTTATCCTCATCATCCAGTGCCCGTATATTCTTTGCGGCCTCATATCCGTCCATTCTGGGCATTTGGATGTCCATCAGGATAATGTCATAATACCCTGCCGGTGCATTCCGGACCATCTCCAGGGCTTCCAGACCGTCTCCCGCCATTTCCACGGCCAGACCCGATTCGGTCAGGATCGCTTCCGCGATCATCTGGTTCATCTCATTATCTTCCGCAAGCAGTGCACGCTTTCCGGAAAGATCCGGCATGACAAAAACGGGTTGTGTCTCTGATCCCGTATCCGGATCCGGCTTCGCTGCTTCCCGGTTCTCTTCTCCTGTTTCGCCCCCTGGTACAGCCGTTTCTTCCCCTCCCGGCACCGATCCGTCAGGCGTACCAAAGATCCTGCAGGGAAGGTTCACCACGAATTCACTGCCCTCTCCTTCGACAGAGTGTAAGCGGATGGTCCCTCCCATCATTTCCACATAATTCTTTGTGATCGCCATTCCGAGGCCCGTTCCCTGAATACCGCTGACCGTACTGGTTCTCTCCCGGGTGAAGGCATCGAATATGATCTTCTGAAACTCTTCGCTCATTCCGATGCCGTTATCCTTGATACGGAATTCAAAATCGGCATATTCTTCCGACGAAGACGGTTTTTCCGATACAATGAAACTGATCTTCCCTCCTTCCGGAGTGAATTTCACTGCATTCGACAGGATATTCAGCAGCACCTGCTCCAGTCGCAGCTTATCGGTGATCACATCCGTATGGATCACATTCTCCATATTTACGGATAATGCAAGCTTCTTCAAGGTGATACCGGATTGAACGATGGTCCGTAGTTCCCGGATCATCTCCGGCAGATGCACCTTCGACTCCTCTATCTCCACCTTCCCGCTTTCGATCCGGCTCATGTCCAGCACATCATTGATCAGGGACAGAAGATGCTGGCTGGATACGGATATTTTACCCAGATAGTCCTGCACCTGTTCCTTATTGTCGATATGGGATTCCGCCAGGGACGTAAATCCTACGATGGCATTCATGGGAGTCCGCATATCATGGGACATATTATTGAGAAATGTGGTCTTGGCCCTGTTGGCATGCTCTGCGGTGATCAGGGCATCCGAAAGCGCCTTCTGACTCGCGGCCAGTTCATTATTCTTTTCCTCAAGTTCCTTTCTTGCGATCTCCTTTTCCCGGATCTCTTTTTTAGAGCGCAGCATGTCCCGCACAAGAAGAAAGATGATAAGGCCCACAACGGCAAAGACGATCAGACTGAATAAAAGCAGGTGGTCCCGGACAACATCCACCAGATCATAGGAATAAAGCCCTCCGGTATAACGGTAGGATATGCTCTGTGCATAATCACTTCCCAGCACATTGATCCCCCGGTTCAGCAGCTTCAGCAGGCCCTCGTTACCGATCTCCACACCGAAGCATCTGGAATCATTGTAGCTGGTCTGATAGATGGACAGATCCTCGTATTTACGGTTCTTCAGGATATCATTTGCCCGAAGGCCGTTCAGGGTGACGCATCCGGCCTTTCCTTCGATCACCGCTTCCAGGCATTCCTCCGTGGAGGGATACATGGTGATCCTGGCCTCGGGATAATTGGTCCGTATAAAGTAATACTGCATACGGTTATTTTCATTCACTGCAAAATGGGCGGTGGTGGTTTCGCTGAACTCACCTTTATACACCAGCTCCGCAGGGGAGGATGACACTGCATTTGACTGATAGATGCCGTTCTCCTCGGAATAATACAGTCCGCCGCCTACAGGGAATGCCACATCTATCTCACCGTTTCGGATCCCGGCGATCATGTCATCATAGCTTTTGTAGCCGGTGTAGTTCACCGTAAGATCCGGTAATTCAACACTTTTCAGGATCGCGGGAATCACGTCTTTGACAAAGCCGGTCACATTTCCCTGCTCATCCGTATCACTGTAGGGAAGATAATTCTCAAGATAACCTACCCGCAGTTTGTCATGGTTCTTCATCCAGTTCCGTTCCGTCTGGGAGAAGGCCCGTGCCGTAACACTGACGGAATAGTATTTGGCGCTCAGGTTATTCAGATAATTCGGTTCCTCCGCCGCCAGCTGCATCTGGGCAGAATTCAGTGTCTCAAGAAGGTCCGGCCGGTTGATATTCACGCAGAGATAGTAATCCGAAGTACCGAAAACCGTAAGCACCTCCGAATTCTCCCTGCCATGGGCCCCGTCACTTTCCGCCGCCAGAAGGTCAACATCCTTGGAATCAAAGGCATTGAATAAAAGGATATGGTCAGGATAGGTGACAACGGTGGCATTCACATCGTTGTCCTTCAGATACTGTTCCAGTACACTGACCATGGCACTGTCCAGCACCCCGATCCGGCAGCCGTTCATGGTGGAAGGATCCGCCGTAATGCCCTCATCCGATTCATGCTTCACCAGGTAATAGGATTCATGACCCATGATATTATTCGGATACCCGATCTGCGTTGCCCGTTCTTCTCTCCAGGCAAGGCCTGCCAGAAGATCGATCTCTCCGTCCAGAAGCATCTGATAAAGATCTCCGAAGCCGCCGTACACATATTCATATTTCCAGCCCGTATACTCCGAGAGCTTACGGTAATACTCATACGCATACCCGGTCTTTACCGTTCCGTCCTCAGCCCCCTCCTGGAAGACTTCATTTTCATAATACCCTACACGAACCGTCCTGGTTTCGGAATCATCGGCATAAGCCGCACCGGAAGGAACCACCGTTGCGGCAAGCATCATACATATGAATGATATGATCATCAGAAAAACAGTACGTTTTCTATTCGTGTTTCGCATTGTTACCTCACTTTATCCCCTGCAGCAGCACCATGCGTTTCGGTCCGGTCTTACGTTTTCATTCGGCTTACGGAGTTAGCGTGCCATAGGCGGCAACCGCCTCGTCAATGGTCATGACGCCGGTTCCCACCTTATATACCGCCTGTCTTAACTGAATGACCGCATCATCCGTAAGGCCGATCTCCTCCGGAGACAGGATGCGGGATTCCGGAACCGCCTCGAATGCAGCATACATCTGATTGAACGAAAGGTCCTTGGTGGGGGACATGAGCCCCTTCTTCTGTGCCATCCGGTTCAGCTCCTCGGACGTGATCAGAAAGCGCATAAACTCGTTTGCCATGTCCAGATTCTTACTGTCCTTATTGACGGAGAACTGCAGATTCGGCATGTCCAGGAAGTTTGCCCCATCATCCGACATGGGGATCGGGACAAAGGAATATTTAAATGGTGCAGCAATAAATGCCTCGGAACGGCTCTCCCGTTTCTCCGTTCCGGAAACGGTATCTCCGGAGCCGGTCATCATAGGAACATCTCCTTCAAAGAAACGAAGGATCACCGCATCATAGTTATTCTCGATCTTGTCACAGGCTTCAAGATCCACACAGCCGTCATTCTTAAACTGGACGATCTTCTCCAGGGAAGACCGGAGATACTCACCGGCCGAAGGATCCAGGGCATTGAGTTTCTTCACTGCCTCTGCATCTCCGGCCACGGTTCCGCAGAAGTACGGATAGATCGACAGAGTGAAGAGCGATGTGGTCTCCTCTTTTGAGAAGCCCATCATCGGATTCTTATAGCCCTTCTTCCGAAACTCCTCACATACCGACACCAGTTCCTTATAGGTCGTGGGAACACTGAGACCCTCTTTCTCGAAAAGACTGTTGTTCACCAGCATGCCGTAGGTATTTGAGAAAACCGGCACCATGGGGAGTTTCCCGTCATCCGTGTTCAGAATGATGTTTTTACGGATGCAGTTAAGATTCAGACCCAGTGCGGGATCCGACAGATCCTCGGCATGATCTATGGATGATTTATACTGCTCCCGTCCATACATCCAGGAGTAATTGACATAGATGTCCGGCGCATCATTTCCGTTCAGCACCGTACCGATCATGTTGTTATAGTCATCCACCTTCGTAAATGTCAGTTTCACATTCGGATAGTACGTATTGAAACGGTCGAATTCCGCCTCCAACGCCTCAAAGTTGTCGTAACCGCCGGCCACCGTGATGCTGCCGCTGGCGGAGGTATCCAGAGCCGGCTTGAAGCCCTGCTCAGTCGTGGTCTGCTGCTCCTCCTTTGAGCCGCATGCGGTGAGCCCCAGGATCATAGCCCCCGCAAGGATCATACATTTTGTCTTTTTCAGGATCGTTTTTTTCATTTCCGTCACCTTCTCTCCCGTATTCTTCGTATCTCCCTGATAACCAGTTTTATATCCACAGGCTTTGCAATATGCCCGTTCATTCCCGCATTCATACATTCCGTGACATTTTCGGAGAATGCATCTGCCGTCATGGCAACGATGGGAATCGATGCCGCATCGGGATCCGCCAGCTGCCGGATCGCTCTGGTTGCGTCCAGTCCGTTCATCTCCGGCATCTGCACATCCATGAAGACCAGTTCATACTTGCCTTTCTCCGCCGCCTGTACCATATCCACACAGATCCGTCCGTTTTCCGCCCGGTCCGTGGTGATCCCGAACATGGAAAGCATGGCGGAAATGATCTCCCAGTTGATATCATTATCCTCTGCCACAAGAATGTGAAGTCCCTGCAGATCGGAATAATCGTCCTCCGGTTCCTGGGATCTGGATTCTTTTCCGATCAGATCATTGATCTTATCATAGAGTGTGGAACGGAAAAGGGGCTTGCTGACAAATCCGTTTGCTCCGGCCTCTTTTGCCTTATCCTCAATATCGGACCAGTCATAGGCGGATATGAGCAGGATCGGAATACTTGTCTCTATCTCCGAACGGATGCGTTTGATGGTCTCGACCCCATCCACTTCCGGCATTTTCCAGTCAACAATGACAATATCGTAATCCCGGCCGGACTGATGCCTTTGTCTGATCATGTCCAGGGCTTTCGTTCCGCTCCGGGCCTGCTCCGCCGTGGCCCCGATGGAAGAAAGGGTGTCGACAGCGGTCGTAAGCATTACCTCATCATCATCCACGATCAGAACATCGACCGGTTCAAGCTGCATATCTTCCCGCTGTCTTTCGGCCACGGGGATATCCAGCACCACTGTAAAGGTAGTACCCTTGCCCTGCTCGCTCTCACATGCTATGGTTCCTCCCATCAGTTCCACCATCTGCTTTGTGATGGCCAGACCGAGTCCGGTGCCCTGAATGCTGTTGACGCGACTGTCTATCTGCCGGGAGAAGGGCTGATACATGGTTTCCATATATTCCGCGCTCATGCCGATCCCCGTATCCGCCACAACATATTCCAGCCTTACGCAGTCGGGCTTCGGGCTTTGCTCCTCACGCATTTCAACGCTTACCTGCCCACCGGGTTCCGTGTACTTAATGGCATTGGAGAGAATATTGATATAGATCTGGTTCAGACGAAGCTGATCCGCATACAGATATTCCTTCTCCATCCGGTTGATATGGAAACTGAAAAGAAGATTCTTCTCCTTAATCATGGGTTGTGATATATTTACCAGATTCTCCACGATTTCCACTATGGAAAAGGTCAGGAGACTCAGCTTCAGTTTTCCGCTCTCCACCTTTGAAATGTCCAGAATATCGTTGATCAACGTCAGCAGATGATTGCCCGCAAGACTGATCTTCCGAAGACTTTCCCTTGTGGATTCCGTATCTCCGAGTTTTTTCTCGGCAACGGTGGTAAGGCCTATGATGGCATTCATGGGAGTCCGGATGTCATGGGACATGGTGGAAAGGAAATCGGTCTTTGCCTTATTTGCGGATTCCGCTTCCCTGGTGGTAATCTGAAGACGCTTGTTCAGGAACAACATATAGAAAATATCACAGATAAAAAGGATCAAAAGACCGGCGGATATCACCCCCACCAACAGCCAGTTTTCCTTATCCGCCTGAATATCCTCCTCCGGCACGAAACCAAGCAGTGTCCATCCTGCGGTATCCGTGACGGGTGTAAATGCAAGTACGCATTCCCGTCCGTGAGAATCAAGCATGGAAATGGAACCCGTGGATGAAGTGATCCTTTCGAAAAGCTGCTGCCAGGATTCGGGATCCGTTGAATTATAGGATTTGTAGAATTCAAAAAAGCTGGAGTTCTTAAAGTTGTATCCCTTAAGGATATAATCCCCGTCCGCATCGATGATGGACAGTTCCGCATTTACAAGCTCCGTCTGGGGGAAAACCCATTTCTGTTCCAGCTCCGAGAGGGGAACCACCCTCAGCAGCACCGCGGTTCCGGAGGTGTTCCCTTCCGGATCATACAATGTAACCGTATTACAGAAGGCCAGCGACTGCTCGCCGTTCATGGGATTGGTATAGGCACGGGTAATGTTGATGGACTTTCCGATCTCATCGATCCAGTCCATGTTATTCAGCAGGTTCACACGTTTATAGGAAACCGTATACTCGTCCTTCGTCCCCTGCTTCGGGCGCGTGGAAAGGCCCGTGAGTGTATCCGAGGCGATCAGATGAGCCGATGTGTTCTCAAGCACATGCGAAGAACGGATATAAGCAACGGCCTCTTCCATGGTCATGTTGCTGTTGTTGATATAACGGGCCCAGACATCGCAGATCCTCTGCTCACCTTCCAGATAATTCCGCGTCACCTGCTCCATGGTTACCGTCATATTCTCAAAATGCTCGATCTGCCTCCGGTAAGAATCACGGCTTACATATTCGGAGTGGATAACAACGAAGATCAATATGGCTGAAATAATGATCACGTTGACTATGATAACAAAAATCTTTTTCATATTCTGATTTCCTTTAATACATAGTCTGTTTGTTCAGTCTGTCTTATATATTATAACACTTATAGTATATCTTTGAAATCTGTTTTTCCGCTCTTCCCCTTTCCCCTTCACCTTTCCGATGGCTGCGGAAAGAGGTACGCCGGCACCCTCTCCGAAAGAAGCCGGTCTGCTTCTCAGGATCATTTACAAAATCCCCATTTTCCTTTACAATGAATAAAGATTTTTTACTTTCGGAGGATGTCTTCAATGATCGACCATTATGATGCTTTTATCTCATATCGTCATTCGGATAAGGACATCCGCGTGGCAAGCCGGATACAATCCGATCTGGAACATTTTTACAGTCCCTCCGGGATCCGGAAAGCCACCGGCAGAAAGAGGATTGACCGCATATTTCTGGATAAGGATGAGCTGGGTGCGGCAAGCAATCTCTCTTCCGACATTTCCAAAGCATTGGATCATACCGAGCATCTTATCGTGATCTGTTCCACAACCACAAAGGAATCCACCTGGGTACAGCGTGAGATCGAATACTTCCTGCAAAGTCATACCCGGCAGCAGATCACCACGGTTCTTGTTGACGGTGAGCCGGAGGACGTGATCCCCGATATCTTAAGGTTTGAGGAAAAGACCGTAACCGATCCGGACGGAAGTACGCATACCGTCTGCATTCCCCAGGAGCCTCTTTCCTGCGACTACCGTTTACCCCGGAGAAAAGCAAAGAAAGAAGAACTCCCCCGGCTTGCTTCCAAGCTGCTGGAGTGTTCTTATGATGAGCTGATGAACCGCCGCCGGGCATTTGTGATCCGCAGACTGGCGATCATCATTTCCCTGATCGCTGCGGCGATCATCGCCTTCGATGTATATCTTATCTACAGCAGTATCATGATCCGTAAGAATCTTGAAAGCTCTCTGCGGAATCAGTCTATCTATCTTGCAAATGAATCCCTTGATGCCCTGGGAAATGATCAGCGTATCCTTTCTCTGCAGCTGTCTCTTGAGTCCTTACCAAAGGATGCTGACGATTCCCGTCCCGTAACTCCGCAGGCCATACGGGCACTGACTGCTTCCACCCTCTCTTACACCACCCGGGACGGCTTTGGGATTCAGGATATCTGGAGTTACAGCATGCCTGAAACAATAGAGAATAATAACTGCCGGCTTTCCCCCTCCGGGAAAGAACTGGCTGCCTGGGATAAGTCCGGAAATGTTCGGGTCTGGGATACAGAAACCCATGATCTTCTTTTCAGTTTAAATAAATCGGGAAATCCCGGCAACGTCTTCTTTCTGCCGGATGACAGGCTGCTGGTTCTCTCTTCGGATAAGATAACCGCTTACCGTATATCCGACGGAGCCTGTCTCTGGGAGAAGGAAACCACGGCGAACAGCTTTGCATCCGACTATGTGACACTCCCGGATAACAGCCTCCTTTTTGCCACAACCGATCTAAAGCTTATGCAGCTTGATCCGGAGGACGGTTCCGAGATGGCAGTATACGCGCTGCCTAATGTAAGCGGCGAAGCCATCATGTCCATATCCTCGCTTCAGATATCTCCGGGCAACAGAAAGATCGCCATTAAGATCTTTAAAGACGTGGCATCCAGCCTGATACTCATATATGATCTGGAAAGCGGAACAACACATAAGATCGATCCGGACGAATATATAACCGCCTTCCTCTTTGGAGATGACGATCATCTGATCATGGCATGTCCGGAAGATGTTATGGCTTCCAGTTCTTCAGCCAAAAACAGCATCCATACCAAAACAGATCATGTTAAGATCCTTTGCTATGACCCGAATACCTTAACACAGCTTTGGAACCGTGATCTCACCAGCACAAATGTAACGATCCGAAGTGAATTCCTGCTGCTTCCCGAAAAGAAAGCCGTCGCTTATTATCATGCAAACAAAGCCGAAATATACAGCATCGCAGACGGTACGCTGATGGCAAGTCATAACACCAACGATTCCATCATAATGGGACAGGATCCGGACGGCAGCGGCCAACCCCTCTATGTAACGGAAAAAGGCGGTCTGGCATTACCGGGCTCCGGAGACAGTATCACCATCGATCATTACTTTGCAGATGACCTGGATCAGGTGCTCTTCCATCCCGAAACCGGATTCTTTGCACACCCTTCCGGTTCTTCGGAAATCATCCATTACGGTCTCTATGTCTGTGATGAGGATCTGAAACTGTTGAAATCCGGCAGCGAGATCGGTTTTCCCGAAGCATCCTATATGGATGACAGGGTTCTGGCAGTCCTGACTTACGAATCGCCCGATGACTATCCGGGCGTAGTCACGGATACCGAAACCGAAGAGCTCCTTGTGCTGACGCTTGCCGATCCTGCAACCGGCGAGCAGATATCCGCAATACCCCTTACGGAAGAAGGTTCCTCTCTCCGGACCTACAGCATCCGTTTTCTCGGTTCGGAAGACTCACATTTCTATATCGGTCATTCAGCAAATAAGAGCGGTTACCGGATACTGGATATCGATCCGGGCACCGGGAAGTACACGAGCTTTGTACTTGCGGAGGAAGAACCGGATATCTACCGGGATTTTTGCACCTTCAGCAACGGCAGGTTCTATTACTGCAGCAGGAATCAGGATTCCATAGCGCTCTTTGCCTATGATCCGCACACGAAGGAAATCACCGAATATGCAATCGGTGACGGTGCGGACGATTCCGTCTTGGAAAAAGCACCCTTGGTACTCCCCGAACGGAACTCCGTTCTCCTGAGCTGCGGAAATGAAACCATCCTTATTGACCTGGGCAGCAAAAGCACGAAACGCCTGGCCGTTCCCACTGGACAGCCCACTATATTTTACGCCTATGATGCAGGCGGGGATACATTTGCCGTATCCGACAAAAAAGAGATCCGTCTGATCCCTCTCGGCGGCGGTGAGGAACTGGTGATCAACTGCCCCGCAAGTCCTCTCGGGATCTGCTTCTTTACCGATCAGAAGGACGGGAATAAAACATATCTTCTCGTCCCCTCCACCGACGGTTACCTGTATCGCTACAATGCCGAAACCGGAGCGATCCTCTCCCAGAGTGATCTCACCTTACCCGATACGGCGAATGCAGACACGGTATTCCGGTATTATAAGGGAAAAGGGCTTCTGTATCTTCAGCTGGGGAATACACTCAGCATTATTGAAACGGAGACATGGTATGAAGAAACCTCCATACAGAGGTGTCTTGGCTACCACGCCCCCGGTGACAGATTTTATGTATATACCCATCCGGCCGAAATGATCTATCAGGTAGGATTTTTTGAGCATTACCCGGTAGAGGATCTCATCAAAAAGGCCAAAGACATGCTGAAAGATAATAAAATGCCGGACGAAGTAAAGGCGGAATACGGTATCGAGATCACTGAGGAATAGGAGATTTTACATTTCAGGGATATTACCGAAATCCTTTCGACGGACTTTAACTGGCCTTCCTTTTCAGATGCTTTACTCCGCTTTACAGCAGCGGAGCAATCACTCTCAGTACACTGTCCCAAAGCCGGCTCTTATTGGTACGGCTCAGGTTCTCCAGTGTTCTTTCTTCACACTTCGTCAGGGCCTCCTGATAATCCTTCTTCAGTTCGTCGACGATATCCGCCTTATAGAATACGGAGTAACACTCAAAATGCAGGAACAGACTTCTGTAATCCAGATTGACCGTTCCGATGCCGGCGATCTTGTCATCCATGAGAAATGCCTTCGCATGCACGAAGCCCGGTGTATACTCGTAAACCTTAACTCCGGCCTTAAGCAGTTCCTCGTAGTAGCTTCTGCCGATCCGGAAAACCATCTTCTTATCGGGGATTCCCGGCATGATGATACGTACGTCCACACCACGCTGCGCCGCTCTTACAAATGCGTCCATCAGCGCATCGCCCAGCATGAGATACGGCGTATAGAACCATACATAGTCCGTTGCCATGGACAGCATTTCCGTGAAAAGAACATTGCTGGCCGCCTCCTCCCGCATGGGGGAATCATAGTACGGAAGAACGTATCCGTTGCTTTCATCCTTTGCTACCGCATAGGAGGAATGCTTCAGAAGCTCATTTGGAATTTTATCCTTGGAGAAGGCATCCCAGAACTCAGCAAACATGTAGGTGTAGTTCTGTACGGCCGAGCCTGTGATACGGAAAGCCAGATCCTTCCACTCTCCGAAGGGATGTGTCTCGTTGATATACTCATCCGCAAGATTGATACCGCCGCTGTAAGCCACAAGACCGTCGATCACCATGATCTTCCTGTGATCCCGGTTGTTAAGCTGGGACCGGATCATCATGAAAGGATTAAAGGAGATACATTTGATGCCCTTTGCCTCAAGAGCCTTGATATCCTTCGGTGAATAGGTCGCGATGCTTCCCAGGTCATCATACATGACACGGACATCCACACCGGCTGCCGCTTTCCTCTCCAGAATTCCCACCAGCGTATCCCAGAACTTACCGGCCTCGATAATGAAATACTCGATATAGACATATTTCTCGGCCTTCTCCAGATCCGCGATCATATCCGGAAATGCACACTCTCCCAGGGGATAAAACTTCGACGTATCATTCACATGCATGGGGAAATGTGTCGATTCCGCCAGATGCTGCAGCGTCTGGGCGATCCGGGGATCCTGCTCACGGATCTTACCGATCACCACATCATGCTGGGACATTCCCTTCTCCACCTGCAGATTCTTCTCACCCAGCAGGTTCTTCGATGATTCCGTCAGTTTCTTCTTCAGCTTCTTTCCGGTCTTCTTGTTCCCCAATGTCAGGAATAGCATTGCTCCGAGGATCGGAAGCGCAAAGATCACTATGATCCAAAGGATCTTATAGGAGCTTTCATCTCTCTTCTGAACCAGATAGAGTACAAAGCCGATGGAAAGCAGCATGAAGGCAATGGTCAGGATCTCTCCCAGGTATCCGCCGAGTCCCTTATTGATTACCGTAAACAGCAGGATATACCATCCTATCTGCAGCAGGATCGCTGGCAGTATAACAAGTACCCTTCCGACAATTCTTTTCATGATCGTTACCTTCTCTCTTTAATGTTCCTGCATTTTCATGAAGCTCGGCGATATACAGGCTAAATGAGTTATACAACTTATAGTTGTAGCATAAAATGAACGTTATTTCAATAAACCACGGACTTGCTATAGATTCTCCATTCGGTTAAAATAACGGAAGTGATGGTTGAAAAATACAGCCACCGGAGGTTTAACATGCAGGACAGTATCGACTCCATGAACAACGACAAGATAAGTGAGAATACGGATAACCAAATTGAAGATATGAATGGGCAGAATCCCGAAAATTCTTCCGAATCGGAAAGCAACCCCGATCCGTTACCGGAGGCTGAATCCGGGAAAAAGAAGGTTACCATCGGCGGGATCATAAATAACATCCTTACGCTGATCACCAGCCGTCTCTTTACCGCCGGTCTTCTGATCTTCCTCGGGATCCGGGTTGCCCTTAACCCCACCAGCGCCCCGTCGAAGATTGCCTGGGGACTTGGGCTTGCGATCCTGATCGCCACCGTCGGACTCTTCATCGGTTTCATAACCACGAAGGGCTTCAACCGGTCGAATCTGGTACCGATCATCGAGACAATTCTGTTCACGATCCTAGGCGGATGCATGATCATCTTCTCAGGTGCCTTCGGAGTCGTACTTGAGGAAATGATCTGTGTTGCCATCATCGTAAACTGCACGGCAAACCTGCTCTGCCTCAGGAACTTCGATAAAATGCGATCATCACTTGACGCGAAAGCGGAAAAAAACCGTGTACGGCATAGTGCGAATCAGGTCATTACCGATGTGGGCCAGTCCATCAAGGACGATTTTACCAAATATAACGGCGAGCTGATCAATGCAGCCGCCCATGTGAAGAGGAAAGCCAATGCAACAACCTTAGGACAGATCACACTGAATGTGATCCTGATCATTGCCGCATTTGTAATGCTCTTCACCCGGTTCAGCGACGCCAAAACACTGTATCTGATCTCCGGTATCATCCTGGTGCTCAGCGGACTCAATGACGGTGCACTTGTGATCCGGGGCTATCTGGAGAAGAGGCGCGCCGAGAAGCTGGCAGCAGAATCCGGTGAAGAAGCATCCGATGATACGGTGAAGGAGAAGAAAGGGGCTGTCGCACTAACGTGCGGCGGCTCCTGTCGCATAATCGGATAAAATCCGGCCAAATGGCCGGATTTTGTTAAAAAAAAAGAAGAACCGGTCTTCGAAAAGATCGGCTCTTGGTGTAAAATAAAGTTATGC